>NZ_LZJG01000357.1:0-5365 GCF_001667785.1 Mycobacterium sp. E3247
GCCGCGGCTCGAGTCCGCGCCAAGCTGCCTTCTGGAGCCGAGCTTCTCTTCTGCCAGCATCACGCCAACGAGCACGAGGCCAAGCTGACCGAGCTGTCTGCCGTCCTGGAGATCAGCGGAAGCTAGTTCCGCCAACTCACCCGTCACCAATGTGGGCGATGGGGGCAGTCTTCGGTAATGCTGGACGGGTATGAGCGATCAAGTCGCAAAACCGTCCCGCCATCACATCTGGCGACTCACCCTGAGGACCGTCTCGAAAAGCTGGGATGATTCCATCTTCTCCGAGTCGGCCCAGGCGGGTTTCTGGTCGGCGCTGTCGCTCCCGCCGCTGCTGCTCGGGATGCTGGGCAGCCTGGCCTACGTGGCGCCGCTGTTCGGCCCGGACACGTTGACGTCGATCGAGAAGAGCGTCATCTCCGCGATCCGCAGCTTCTTCTCGCCCAGCGTCGTCAACGAGATCATCGAGCCGACCATCCGCGACGTCACCGCCAACGCCCGCGGCGAGGTGGTGTCGGTCGGCTTCCTCATCTCGATGTGGGCGGGATCGTCGGCGATCTCGGCCTACGTCGACGCCGTGGTGGAGGCTCACGACCAGACTCCCCTGCGCCATCCCGTACGCCAGCGGCTCTTCGCACTGTTCATCTACATGGTGATGCTGGTGTTCGTGGTGGTTGCCGCGCCCGTGCTGGTGATCGGTCCGCGCAAGGTGAGCGAGCACATCCCGTACGACTTGGCCAACGTACTTCAGTACGGCTACTACCCGGCGCTGATCCTCGGGCTGCTGATCGGGGTCGTCATCTTGTACCGGGTGTCGCTGCCCGAACCGCTGCCGACGCACCGGCTGATCTACGGCGCGGTGCTCGCCACGGCGGTCTTCCTGATCGCCACCCTGGGCCTGCGGATCTACCTGCGGTGGATCACCAGCACCGGCTATACCTACGGCGCGCTGGCCACACCGATCGCGTTCCTGTTGTTCGCGTTCTTCGGTGGCTTCGCGGTGATGCTGGGCGCCGAACTGAACGCGGCGATCCAAGAGGAATTCCCTGCGCCCAAGACGCACGCGCACCGCCTGCGCAAGTGGCTCGAAGCCCGCCTGACCGTGTCGAAGCGTCCGACGGATTCCCCGCCGGCGCCGGCACCCGCCGACAACGCGACGCTGTGACGGCCGGCCCAGCCGGTGCGACCTAGCCCTTCTTCATCCGGTCGTAGATCCGCTTGCAGTCCGGGCAGACCGGCGATCCCGGCTTGGCCGCCTTGGTGACGGGAAACACCTCGCCGCACAGCGCCACCACATGGTTGCCCATAACCGCGCTCTCGGCGATCTTGTCCTTCTTCACGTAGTGGAAGTACTTCGGCGTATCGCTGCCGGTCCCGTCGTCGACGCGTTCGTCGGTCTCGGTGCGTTCGATCGTCTGGGTCTGCATGCCTCACATTGTGCCCCCTAACTCGCTCCTGCCGGAATCGGCCGGGTGTGGGAGAGTGGAGAAATGAAGCGCGAATCCGATCTGGGGTTCGACGATGAGGGCCGACCGGTGCTCATCACCGCCGCAGCACCCTCCTATGAAGAGCAGCACCGCGCGCGGGTCCGGAAATACCTGACCCTGATGGGCTTTCGGATCCCGGCCCTGATCCTGGCCGCGCTGGCATACGGCGCCTGGCACAACGGTCTGATCTCACTGGCGATCGTCGCCGTGTCGATCCCATTGCCATGGATGGCGGTCCTGATCGCCAACGACCGCCCGCCACGGCGCCCCGACGAGCCTCGGCGGTTCGACGACGCCCGCCGACGCACCCCGCTGTTCCCCAGCGCCGAGCGCCCTGCGCTCGAGGCGCGCCCGCATCCGCACTCAAGCTGGCCCCCGGGACCGCACGGCTGGGAATAGTCCGCACTTCTTAGGACATTCTCAGGTCGACGGGACATTTGTGCACGTCAAGACGTGTGAGATGGGATAGGGCTGGGAACTCTCAGGGCTGATCTGTCGTTGAACTCAATGACAGTACAAGCCGAACGGGAGGTCGCTATGGCGAACGCCAGCACGAGCAGATTTGATGGCGATCTGGATGCTCAAAGCCCCGCCGCGGACCTCGTGCGCGTATATCTCAATGGCATCGGTAAGACGGCGCTGCTGAATGCAGCGGGCGAAGTTGAACTGGCCAAGCGCATCGAGGCCGGGCTCTACGCCGAGCATCTGCTCGAAACTCGTAAGCGCCTCGGCGAGAACCGCCGACGCGACCTCGAGGCCGTGGTGCGCGACGGTGAGGCCGCGCGCCGTCACCTGCTGGAAGCCAACCTGCGTCTGGTGGTGTCGCTGGCCAAGCGCTACACCGGTCGCGGGATGCCGCTGCTGGACCTGATCCAGGAGGGCAACCTGGGCCTGATCCGTGCGATGGAAAAGTTCGATTACACAAAGGGTTTCAAGTTCTCCACCTATGCCACGTGGTGGATCCGCCAGGCCATCACCCGCGGCATGGCCGACCAGAGCCGGACCATCCGGCTGCCGGTGCACCTGGTCGAGCAGGTGAACAAGCTGGCACGGATCAAGCGGGAGATGCACCAGAACCTGGGCCGCGAGGCCACCGACGAGGAGCTGGCGGCCGAATCCGGAATCCCGGTCGAGAAGATCAACGACCTGCTCGAGCACAGCCGCGACCCGGTAAGCCTGGACATGCCCGTCGGCTCCGAGGAAGAAGCCCCGCTGGGTGACTTCATCGAGGACGCCGAAGCGATGTCCGCCGAGAACGCGGTGATCGCCGAGCTGCTGCACACCGACATCCGCAGCGTGCTCGCCACTCTCGACGAGCGTGAGCACCAGGTGATCCGGCTGCGCTTCGGCCTGGACGACGGCCAGCCGCGCACGCTGGACCAGATCGGCAAGCTCTTCGGCCTCTCGCGTGAGCGGGTCCGGCAAATCGAGCGGGACGTAATGTCCAAACTCCGCCACGGCGAGCGCGCCGACCGGCTACGGTCGTACGCAAGCTAAGGCTCCAGGTAGATCCCGGCGACCCGCGGCGCCCGGCTAACGCCGCGCTTGCGATCGCCGCCCGAACTAGTAACAAGACGGTATGCCCGCCGCGGACGCGGCGGGCATACTGCTTGTCGGGGAAGCGTTACACCCGTTCGCGCAGCTGGCCAAGTAGACTCGGCGTCGATGGAGGGTGCTGAATGAACGACCTGGTTGACACCACCGAGATGTACCTGCGGACCATCTACGACCTCGAAGAAGAGGGCGTGACGCCGCTGCGCGCGCGCATCGCCGAACGCCTCGAGCAGAGCGGGCCGACTGTCAGCCAAACCGTGTCCCGGATGGAGCGCGACGGGCTGCTCCACGTCGCCGGCGACCGCCACCTGGAGCTCACCGACAAGGGCCGGGCGTTGGCCATCGCGGTGATGCGCAAGCACCGCCTTGCCGAGCGGCTGCTCGTCGACGTCATCGGGGTGCCCTGGGAGGAAGTGCACGCCGAGGCATGCCGGTGGGAGCATGTGATGAGCGAGGACGTGGAGCGGCGGCTGGTGAAGGTGCTCAACCACCCGACCACCTCCCCCTTCGGCAACCCGATCCCGGGGCTTCTGGACCTGGGCGTGGGCCCCGAATCGGGCGCGGAGGAAGCCATCCTCGTCCGGCTGACCGAGTTGCCGCCCGGCTCCCCGGTGGCCGTCGTCGTACGCCAGCTGACCGAACACGTGCAAGGCGACATCGACCTGATCACCCGCCTGAAGGACGCCGGGGTCGTCCCCAATGCCCGGGTGACCGTCGAGACCGGGCCCGCCGGGGTCACCATCGTCATCCCCGGCCACGAGAACGTCACCCTGCCGCACGAGATGGCGCACGCCGTCAAGGTCGAGAAGGTCTGACCGCCCCGCCGTCGGGCTAGCATGCTCTGCGGCCGAACACTCGGCGCGGCGGTATCCGCACGCCGAGCTGTTTGGCCAGCCGGTAGCCGGTGAGCGCCAGTTCCCGAATGTCCTCCGGCCGTAGCCCCGACTGCAAGGCCGTGTCCAGCATGCCCGCCATCCGATTCTCGGGCGCGCAGCGCAGCGCGGCCTCCAGCGACACCCCCGCCAGCGGCCCGTCGCCGCGGGCGTAGGCACTGAACGCGAGCAGCACCAGCGCCTCGACCCGCCAGGGCGCGGGCAGGGTGCGCGCCAGCAACGCCCACAACGACTCCGCCTCGCCGGCGTTCTCGCCGACCGCCAGGGCGTAGAGGATGTCGCGCACCTGCGCGTCGCTCAGGGCGCAGGCCAGCTTGGCCAGCTGGGCATCGGACGGTGCTTGGCCGGCGGCCACACGCGACGCCACCGTCATCGCGTGCCGCACGTCGCCACGCACGCAGCGGTCCGGGTTCGTGCGGTGGGCCGCCCGGCGCCTGGCCGCCTGCCGGTCGATCACGCCGGTCAGCTCGGCGCTGCGCGCCGTGTCCTCGACCGCGACGACGGCCTGCAGGTCAGCGCGGCGAGCGTAGAGCCGCCTGCCGTCGAGCACCGCCGCGGCGGCCAGCGGCGACGCCGAGGGATCGTCCACCGGGCCGCTCGAACCGCAACCGTCCACGCAATGCCAGCGCCCACCGAGCGCGACCCGGTCGACCACATGCGCCGCCCACAGCTCGATACCGTGCTGCGACAACGACTTTGCGAGCGCGTCGCACACCTGCCGGTAGTCCTCGTTGCAGGACGGGCAGTGCGCCCCCTCCCCGTCGACGATCACCGCGATCGCGGCGTCGGGCCTGGCCGCGGCGGCGACATCCGCGAGGTGTCCGACCCGGGCGGTGAGTTCTTCGGAGAGGTCGACTCGCATCACCGCTCCGAGGTCACCGCCGTCCAAAGACACCAATACCAATGAACTTTCGGGTACGAAGCCGAGAACGGCAGGCAGCGCGGCGATGAGTGCGCCGGGCCGGTTCAGTTTGAAGTCAGGTCGATGCGTCGTCATGGGCACCACGCTGACGGGCCCCGCCGTCAGCCGGCGCTCGCGAGAAGCGGCGGAATCCCGCACCTGTGAATGAACTCAGCACTGTGAGTTCTGCTGCTCTACTGTTTACCCATGAGTTCGGCGCAAGAGTACGACATGGTGGTCATCGGTTCGGGGCCCGGCGGCCAGAAGGCCGCCATCGCCTCGGCCAAGCTCGGCAAGTCGGTCGCGGTCGTCGAACGGGGCCAGATGCTCGGTGGCGTGTGCGTCCAGACCGGCACCATCCCGTCAAAGACGTTGCGCGAGGCCGTCCTTTACCTCACCGGGATGAGCCAGCGCGAACTGTACGGGGCGAGCTACCGCGTCAAGGAGAAGATCACCCCGGCCGACCTGCTGGCCCGCACCCAACACGTGATCGGCAAGGAAGTCGACGTGGTACGCAACCAGCTGATGCGCAA
>NZ_LZJG01000358.1:0-37308 GCF_001667785.1 Mycobacterium sp. E3247
GGTGGTCGGCGCACGGCAGGACGAATTCGAGGCGGCCTATCGCGAGGGCTGGATGCCCACGCTCGCCGCCGGCGATGCCGGTGATGGTGACCACGTTGTAGGACTGCCCAGACCCGTGGGCGTGGTTGGTGTACCAGAGCAGCCGCGCTTCATCGCCGGCGGCGAGCGTGGGCATCCAGCCCTCGCGATAGGCCGCCTCGAATTCGTCCTGCCGTGCGCCGACCACCTGGTGGGTCTCGTGGAGGAACAGCATCGACACTCCTTGGTTTCAGCCCTGATTGGCGATCAGCGTGGCGAGCTGGCGGCGGCTGACCTTGCCGGTCGAGCTATAGGGGATGTCGTCGACGAGCGCCAGCCGCTCGGGCAGCTTGAAGTAGGCGAGCGACTCGCGGCAGTGCGATCGCAGATCTTTCAGAGTCACTGGGGCGCAAGCCACCACCGCAGCTCCCACCCGCTGGCCGAGCTCGTCGTCGGCGATTCCGGCGACCGCGACGTCACGTACCGCCGGGTGGGAACGCAGCGCTTCCTCGACTTCGGTCGGCCCGAACTTCTCGCCCCCGCGATTGATGGTGTCGCTGAGCCGTCCGCACGGGAAGAGGTAGCCGTCGGCGTCCTGGCGGGCCAGGTCACCGGTGCGCAGCCAGCCGTCGGTGACGTTCTGGGTGGTGTTCACCCACAACTCGCCCACCGTCCCGGGCTTCACGTCCTCTCCCGTTTCGGGGTCCACCAGGCGCACGTCGACCCCGGGCAGCGGCCGGCCGACGGATCCCGACCGTGCGGGATCGCGGTGATCGGCGGGCATCAGCGTCGTGTAGGCGCCGAGGGTCTCGGTCTGCCCGAACACGTTGGCAAAAGCCACATGCGGCAGGGCGGCCATCGCCCGGCGCACCAAAGCGACGGGTGCGGCGGCGGCGCCGTAGGCGATGGCGACCAACGACGACAGGTCGGCGTCGGCGAAGTGCGGATGGTCGAGGATGCGTCGCAGCATCGTCGGAACGAGGAATGTGGTGGTCACCCGATGTTGGGACACCAGGCGCAGCCACTCGCCGGCGTCAAAGCGCGGCTGTACCACCGAGGTGTTGCCCGAGTAGAGGCTGCCGAGCGTGCCCAGCGCGCCCCCGACGTGAAAGAACGGAACGCACATCATCCCCACCGAGGGTTTGGCGTCGGCCCGAAACGGCGCCGCCATCCCCTTGATCCGCCGTGTCAGCTGCCGGCCGGTGATGCCGACGGCCTTCGGCAGTCCCGTAGTCCCGCTGGTGAACAGGATCAGGGCATCGCGGTCGGCGATCTCATCAGGCGCCGCGGCATCGGTGCCCTCCAGCAGCAGCTCGGCACCCAATACCGTTGGCGCACCGGCCTCTCGGAGCCGGCCGATGTACGGCTGCCCCGCGACGGCCACTTCGGCGCAGCCCGCATTCGTCAAAAGCCCACGGAGTTCAGGCGGGGTCAGCGCCGGGTTCATCAGCGCGGCCGCGGCGCCGATGCGGGCCGCCCCCAGCACGGCCGCGATCGAGAGCACGCTTCCGCCATCGACGACCGCAATGCGCTGGCCGGCCACCACGCCGCGGTCGGCCAGGCCGGCGGCGCACCGGCGCACGGTGTCCGCCAGCTCGCCGTAACCGATCGAGCGCCCGTCGATGATGAGCGCGACGCGAGCGGGATCGTTCGTCGCGGCGGCTTCGAGGATCGTTCCGATATTCATGGGGTCCAGGCTCAGTGCAGGGGTGACCACGCGGAGGTGCGCAGCAGCCGACTGGTCCACTGGTCCCGCAGTTCGAGGGCGTCGTGCATCCAGGTCCCCGGGGCGCGAAATTGGTGGGGGATCCGGGTGCGGAGCAGTGCGAGCAGTTGCTCGGGCTGCTCAATGCGTTGCATCAGGATGACCTCGCGGTGCAGGTGGCTGCCCAGGGCGGGCTGAAAAGCCGCCTGGATCAACAGCATTGACGAGGGCCGCTCCAGGCTCTGGGCGTACACGTCGCCGCTGCGCTCGATGTATTCGTCGAACCTGTCCGGGAAGGGCCACATGGTGTCTTCCATGTAGAGGCTCAATTCGTGCTCCCGCCCGTCGACCGGCACCTCCTCCAGCCGCATCTCTTGCAACGGCGACCACGGCAGTGGCGCGAGCAGCTTGGCGTCGACGTCGTAGCGCAGTTCGTCCAGCTCGCGCATCCACGCCTGCAGATCGCCCCTTTGCACCTGCAGCGCCAGGCGCTCCCACGCCGCGCCGTCCCGGACCGCGGTGACGGTCACGACGGTGTAGGACGGGCCGCTGCCCTGGGCGTGGTCGGCGTACCAGAGCAGCCGCGCATCGTCACCGGCGGCGAGCATGGGCATCCAGCCCTGCCGGAACGCGGCCTCGAAGTCGTCCTCGCAGCGCCCGCGCACCTTGTGCACCTCGTGCATGAACAGCACGTCGAGACGGTAACTCCGAACGTATTGTCGGGTCTACGGGTGCGCATCGCGCCCTGGACAGCCGAGTTGCGAACTGGTTTGCTCGACTCAGTAACTACCTCACCGCAGGAGTCGCCGATGGCCCGCCTCAACGTGCCGGACGGCCCGGGCGGCGAAGCCGCCATGATCTGGACGCTGCGGCCGCAACTCGGTGACATGGTGGAGCGGATGATCCGCGGCGCATACCAACAGAGCGTGCTGCCGGCCGACGAGCGCGAGCTGGCCAGGATGCGCATCGCGCAGATCAACGACTGCGTCGCCTGCGCCGGTTTCCGGGCCCAATCGGTGCTGGACGCCGGTGTCGCGCCGGAGCTCTACGACAACGTCGCCGCGTACGCCAGCTACCCCGGCTATACGCCGCGGCAGCGACTCGCCATCGAGTACGCCGAGCGGTTCGCGACGGACCATGCGTCGCTGGACGATGCCTTCTTCGGGCGGCTGCGAGAGTCGTTCTCCGACCCTGAGATCCTCGATCTCACCCTCTGTGTCGCGGTCTTCCTGGGCCTGGGGCGCTCGTTGACCGTGCTGGGCGTCGATCAGTCCTGCGCAATCGATCTCTAGTGAGGAACACGGGATGGACCTGGCCACCGTCGACGAACTGCTGACGACGACGCGGTCGGTGCGCAGGCGTCTCGACTTGGACCGGCCGGTGGGCCGCGAGGTGATCCTCGAGTGCATCCGGCTCGCGATGCAGGCGCCGACCGCGAGCAACGCGCAGGACTGGCGGTGGCTGGTGATCACCGATGCCGACAAGCGTGCCGCCATCGCCGAGATCTACCGCAGCGTCGGCGCCGACTATCTGGCGCACGCGGCCAAGGAGACCTCCGACCCGCAGACCCGGCGGGTGTACGCAGGCGCCCTGGCGCTGACCGAGACGCTGGGCAAGGTCCCCGTGCATGTCATCCCGTGCCTGGACAGTCGCATCGACAACTCCAACCTGTTGACCGCCGCGTCGGCATGGGCGTCGATCATCCCGGCCGGCTGGAGCTTCCTGCTCGCCCTGCGATCCCGCGGGCTGGGATCGGTGTGGACGACGATGCATCTGGCCAAGGAGCGGGAGGTGGCGGAGTTGCTCGGCATCCCGGACACCGTTACGCAGGCCGCGCTGTTCCCGGTGGCCTACACCATCGGCACCGACTTCCGGCCGGCCGCGCGGCCGCCCGCCGAGACCGTCACATTCTGGGATAGCTGGGGAGACGGCTGATGCAGTCCTACACCGTGCGGTTCCACGTCGACGCGCCACCGGCGAAGGTGTGGCGGGTGCTGCATCCGCCCGCCCCGCCCGACGCGCCGCGGCCGCGAGTCCTCGAATGGCCCGGCGGCAGCATGGAGATCCTCAACGAGGGCAACGAGGCCGGCGAGGGCCTGGTCCGCACCTGCGTCTACGAGGTGCCCAAGTACCTGCTGTCGGGCGGCCGGGCACGGTCGTGGGAGACCGTCACGGAAGCCGAGAAGAACAAGCTGTCGCGCTACGTCGCCGTCGGCGCGCCGCTGTGGTCCCGCGCCGAGGGCTATCACCGGCTCGAGGAACAGCCGGACGGGACCACCGTGCTGACCTTCCACGAGACTTATCGCGCCTACAACCCGGTGCTGCGCTTCCTTCTCGAACGCCCGGTGCACGCGAAGATCTCTCGCGACAACCTCAAGACGTATGAGCATGCGCTCGGCTACGCCGGTCGGGTGCGCCGGCTCGCGTGAGGTCCGCCGCCGGCTGCGACCAGGGGTTATGCGTCCCGACGCGGCGGCCGGCGGTTGGCGCCTCACGTGATTTAGGCTGCTCGTCCCGGTACGCTGGCGTGCTATGGGGTTTGAGGCTGGTGTTCCTACCGCGACGCGGTTGGCCGTCGCGGGACTTGTGATCGCGGGTTGGACGGCGTCGGCGGGCTTCGCGGGGGCCGACCCGGACCAGACGCCTGCACCGTCGCCGTCGCCTGCGGCGTCGCAGGGCCCCCCGCCGGGACCCCCGCCGTCGTCCGCCTCACCGGCGCCGTCACCGGGCGCTTCACCGGCGGCCTCGCCGGCACCCGGACCCAAGACGAGCATCGACAAGGACGGTATCTACAACGTCGGGACCGACATCGTCCCCGGGATCTACAGCTCGGGTGGACCCGTCAACAACGGCACCTGTTACTGGAAGCGGACGGGCAACCCCGACGGCAACATCATCGACAACAGCATGAGCAAGAAGCCGCAGGTGGTGCAGATCGACCCGACGGACAAGGCATTCAAGACCTCGGGTTGCCAGCCGTGGCAGCTGACGCCGGACGCCACCCCGCCGCCCACCACGCCCCCCGCCGGTGTGCAGGGCACCCTCGGCCTGCTCAACGGGTTGCTCGGCGGCCAGGCCGGGCAGCAGCCGTCGCCGCCGCCCCCGCACAACTGACAAGTCCCGACGCGACCCGGCCGCACCTCCCGCGGTAGGGCTACTTTCGCTACGGTGGCGCCGTGGCCAGTGCGCAACAGATCGTCGTCGTCGGTGCCGGTGTCAGCGGGCTGACATCGGCGGTGTGCCTGGCCGAGGCCGGTTGGCCGGTGCGGGTCTGGACCGCCGCCCTGCCACAGCACACCACATCGAAGGTGGCGGGCGCGGTATGGCTGCCACCGCGGCCCGCCGAACGGGCCAGCGACACACTGGACTGGACCGAACACTCCCTGGGGGTCTTTCGCGAACTCGCCACCGATGCGGGCTCGGGCGTCCAACTGGCGCCCGCGCTGGCCGCCGGCGAGCTGACCGCGACCGAGGCGATGGCGTCCGCCGCGGGATTGATCCCCCACCTGCGCCCGGCCGACCCAACGGACCTGCCGGACGGCGTCGGCAATGGCTTCCGGGCCACGCTGCCGATGATCGACATGCCGCACTATCTCGACTACCTGACGCGCCGGCTGGCCGCGGCCGGCGGTGAAATCGAGGAGCATCCGCTGCGGTCACTGGCCGAGGTCGCCGACGCCGCGCCGATCGTGGTTAACTGCACCGGTCTCGCCGCCGGGCGCCTGGCCGGAGACGACACCGTTCGCCCCCTGTTCGGCCAGCACGTCGTGCTCACCAATCCCGGTCTGCGGCAACTGTTTTTGGAGATCAACGGCGGCCCGGAATGGACCTGCTATTTCCCCCATCCCCAGCGCGTCGTGTGCGGCGGGATCAGCATCCCCGACCGCTGGGACACCACCGCGGACCCCGAAGTGACCGAGCGAATCCTGCACCGCTGCCGCCGGATTGAGCCGCGCCTCGCCGAAGCGGAGGTGGTGGAGACCATCACCGGGCTGCGTCCAGACCGCCCGTCGGTGCGGGTGGCGGTCGAGCCGCTGGGGCGGGCGCTATGCATCCACAACTACGGCCACGGCGGCAACGGCGTGACCCTGTCGTGGGGTTGCGCACGCGACGTGGTCCGGCTGGCCGGTCAGTCGGAGGCACGATGAGCATCGACTACGCGCTGGACGCCCACATCGTGACCATCACCATCAACCGTCCCGAAACCCGCAACTCGCTCGACATGCAGCACTTCCGCGACCTGGCCCACGCCTGGGCGGCATTCCGCGACGACACCAGCGCCTGGGTGGCCGTGATCACCGGTGTGGGGCAAGACTTTTGCACCGGCGCCGACCTCAAAAAGTTCATCCCGGAGCTCACCGGCGACCTGCCGCAACCGGAAGGATGGAACAAGGACGACGCCATCCACGCCGTCCTGCACCGCTTCCCCGTCTACAAACCGGTCATCGCCGCGGTCAACGGCACCTGCGTCGCCGGCGGCTTCGAGATGCTGAGCTCCACCGACATTCGGGTCGCCGTGCCGGCCGCGCGATTCGCGGTGATGGAGCCCAAGCGCGGCCTGTTCGCCGGGGGTGGGAGCACCGTGCGACTGCCGCGTCAGATGCCCTACCCGCTGGCGATGGAGCTATTGCTGACCGCCGACATGGTGGACGCGGACCGGGCGCTGGCGATGGGGCTGATCAACCGCGTGGTCCCGCCGGAGCGGCTGATGGACACCGCGTACGACTACGCCGAGCGCATCGCGGCGAACGCCCCGCTCGCGGTGTTCGCGACGAAGCAGTCCGCCGTCGAGGGTTTGGCGCTCGATCTCGAGTCGGCGTACGACAACGAAACCCGGCACAGCGACCGCATTTTCGAGACCGAGGACGCCAAGGAGGGGCCGCGCGCCTTCGCCGAGAAGCGACCGCCGCGCTGGCAGGGCCGCTAGCGGCGGCTGACGTCGCGAATGATCAGCGACAGCAGCCAGCTCACGATCGACAAGACGACCGCGGCCCAGATCGCCGTCCACCAGAAACGGTCGATCTGCAAACCCCAATGCGTGGTGTGCTCGGTGATCCACGCGGTGATCCACAACATCAGCGCGTTGACGACGACGTGGAACAGGCCGAGGGTCAGGACGTACAGCGGGATCGACAAGAGCTGGACGATCGGCTTGATGAACGCGTTGACCAGACCGAAGATGACGGCGACGACGAAGATGATGCCGACCCGCTGAAGCTTGGTGTCACCGCCGACGAACGTGATCCCGTGGACGAACTTCGTGACCAGCCACAGCGCGAAACCGGTCAGTGCGGCGCGAAGCAGAAAAGGGCCCATGGTCCAAGATCCTGCCACCGGCCGTCGGCGAAGGGCAGCCCATTCGTGTCGACATTCGTCGCTAGGCGTCGCCGCGCTGGCCTTCCGCTGCCAGGTACTTCACCATCTGGCACAGGTTGACAACAGCCGCGCTCAACTTCTGGATGGTCGCGTCCCGATCTGCCACACACGCCTGCCAATCGGGAAACTCCTGCGGGGCTTTCTGGTTGTCCGCGTTGACATGGATCTTCTGCTCGATTTGGTCGCACAGGTCCGCGAGGGTCAGCTGTCCCGGCGCGCTGAAATCGGAGAACCACTTGTCGGTCATGTCAGATCATCGCCTCCAAAAAACCCCGGTGCTAGGAGGCTATCGGGTCGCCGCCCAGCAGGATCGTGCGGGCTGAAACCCCGGGCGGTGAGCCGCGAGAGCCTAGTTCAGGTTGTAGAAGCGCTGCGCGTTGAGTCCGCCGATCTTTTCGCGGGCCTCCTCGCTGATATCGGCGCGGGTGCGCAAATGCTTGGTGCTCTCCGGCCATTCGCCGTCCCAGTGCGGGTAGTCGCTGGCGAACATGATGAAGTCGGCGCCGAGCACGTCGATCACCCCGGGCAGGATCGGCTCCTCCGGCTCGCACGTCACCCAGATGTTCCCGGCGGCCAGGTACTCGTGCGGATCGCGGCGCCAGCCGCCCTCGACCCAGTCACCGCGCTTCTCGTAGTGCTCGTGCAGGCGATCCATGAAGAACGGGACCCAACCCGCGCCAGCCTCGAGGAAGGCGACCCGCAACCGCGGGTGGCGCTCGAAGACGCCGCCGGATACCAGCGCGGTCATTGCGGTCATCTGGTCGAACGGGAAACTGATGCAGTGCACCTGTATGTAGTTGGTGAAGCGGTCCACGCCGATCTTCGGGAGGTGGATGCCCGGCGCGCCGTGAATCCCCACCGGCAACTCCAGGTCGACCGCGGCGGCGTAGAAGGGATCGAGGTCGGGGTGGTCGAGGTTGCGGTTCTTGAGCGCCGGCGGAACCAAAATCGCCACCAGCCCAAGATCTTTCGCTTCGGTCATCACGTCGATGGCCGCTTGGCCGTGCTCGATCGGGGTCACCGCGACGCCGCGTAGCCGCCCGCCCGACGGGGCGCAGTAGTCCGCGATCCACTCGTTGTAGAGCCGGGCGAATCCCGCCGCGAACTCCGGATCCTCCAGCGTGGGCACGCACAGGCCCAGACTCGGATACAACACCATGGTGTCGATGTGGTCGCGATCGGCGTCGCCGAGCACGCCTTCGGTCGAGCGGCAGTTGATGTCCGGCGCCTTGCTGATCCCGTGCTGGGGCGGACACCCGGCACCCGGGCCCTGATCCTCCGGGTAGCTGCGCCCCTCGAACATCAACCTGCTGCCGTCGGCCGCAGGCTTGACGTATTGCGGCCAGCGTTTGATCGCTTCGGTCGCCAGTGAGGGGTTCTCGGCAACATGTCCGTCGGCGTCGATGATCCGCATGTATTCGCAACTTACTCTCGCGGATTGCATGTCGAAACGGCTCGCTTTACGGTGCCCGGTACGCCACGATGCTGACGTGACCACTCAAAGCCCTCGACAGAAGTTGACCGCGGATCAGCGGAACTCCTTCATCGCGGCCCTATTGGGCTGGACGATGGACGCCTTCGACTACTTCATCGTCGTGCTCGTCTACGCCGACATCGCGAAGACGTTTCACCACAGCAAGGCGGAGGTCGCGTTCGTCACCACCGCCACCCTGATCATGCGTCCCGTCGGCGCGCTGCTGTTCGGGCTGTGGGCCGACCGAGTCGGTCGGCGGCTGCCGTTGATGGTGGACGTGATGTTCTACTCGGTGGTGGGCTTCCTGTGCGCGTTCGCCCCCAACTTCACCGTGCTGGTGATCCTGCGGCTGCTCTACGGCATCGGCATGGGCGGCGAGTGGGGGTTGGGCGCCGCGCTGGCCATGGAGAAGGTTCCCGTCGAGCGGCGCGGCTTTTTCTCCGGCCTGTTGCAGGAGGGCTATGCGTTCGGCTATCTGCTGGCGAGCGTCGCATCGCTGGTCGTGATGAATTGGCTCGGCCTGTCGTGGCGGTGGTTGTTCGCGCTGAGCATCATTCCGGCGCTGGTCAGCCTGATCATCCGGTACCGGGTGGAGGAATCCGAGGTCTGGGAGGCCGCGCAGGACCAGATGAAGCTCACCAGCACCAAGATCCGCGACGTGCTGCGCGACGCCAAGATCATCCGCCGGTTCTTCTACCTCGTGCTGCTGATGACCGCCTTCAACTGGATGAGTCACGGCACCCAGGACGTCTACCCGACATTTTTGACGGCCACCGCCAACCACGGCGCCGGCCTGTCCAGCGCGACGGTCAAGTGGATCGTGATCGTCTACAACGTCGGCGCCATCATCGGCGGGCTGTTCTTCGGCACGCTGTCGCAGCGGTTCAGCCGCCGCCACACCATCATCTTCTGCGCGCTATTGGCGCTACCGATCGTGCCGTTGTTCGCCTACTCACGCACCGCGGCCATGTTGTGTCTCGGCTCGTTCTTGATGCAGTTGTTCGTGCAGGGCGCCTGGGGTGTCATCCCGGCCCACCTGACCGAAATGTCGCCGGACGCCATCCGCGGGCTCTACCCCGGCGTGACCTACCAACTGGGCAACCTACTGGCGGCGTTCAACCTGCCGATTCAGGAGCGCCTGGCCGAATCGCACGGCTATCCCTTCGCGCTGGCGGCGACGATCGTTCCGGTGCTGATCGCCGTCGCGTTGCTGACGCTGATCGGCAAGGACGCCACGGGAATTCGTTTCGGCACCGCGCAAACCGCCTTCCTGGCAACCGATCCGAGGTGAGTCAGTCACGCCGAGATGGCCGCCACGGCTGTGATCGGGGCGCCGCCCACGACCATGGCGGCAACCTCGACGACATCCCTACTCGGGGCTGGTGAGGGCGCGGCGCAGCAGGTGCAAAGCCACCGTCGTCGAGCGTTCCCGGACGTCGGAGCGGTTCCCGGGCAGCCGCAACGTGCGGGTGTCCGTGAAGCCGTCCGCCAGCGTCACCGTGAAACACACTGTGCCGACGGGCTTTTCCGGAGTTCCCCCGCCCGGGCCGGCGACACCGGTGATCGCGACGGCGGTGTCGGCGCCGAACCGGCGTAGCGCGCCGGCCGCCATCGCCTCGGCCACCGGCTCGGACACCGCGCCATGCGCCACGATCAGCGCCGGGTCGACGCCGAGCAGCTCGGCCTTCGCGTCGTTGGCGTAGGCCACCACCCCGCCCGCCACGTAGTCCGACGAGCCGGGCCGGTCGGTCAGCCGCGCGGCCAGCAGCCCGGCGGTGCAGGATTCGGCCGTCGCGATCCGGCGGCCGGCCAGCGCCCGGGCGACCAGATCGTCCACCGTGGAACCGTCTTCGGAGAAGAGCTGCTGAGCGTGCCGGTCGCGCACGAGCTGCATCAGCTTCGCGTAGCCGGGCGCGGCGTCCGGCTCGTAGCGGGTGACCATCTCGATTTCGCCCCGTCGGAGGCAGGTCGTGATTTCGAGTGATTCGAAGCCGGGAACCGACGCCTCGGCGTCGCGCAGCGTTTCGGCCAGACCTGACTCGGGCAGCCCGAACATGCGCACGATGTCCTGGCGGTAGAGCGTCCGGCCGGCGATCGCCTGCTGCGCCGCGGGCGTCTCGATGGCCCGGCGCCACATCGGCTGCAGCTCGCGCGGTGGCCCCGGCAGCACGATGACGGTCGGCTTGCCGGGGACGACGACGCCGGGTGCGGTGCCGACCGGGTCGAGCACCTGTGCCCCGGCGGGAATCATCGCCTGCTTGCGATTGGCGGCGCGCACCGCTTCGAAGTCCACGCCCTCGAAGCGCCCCATCAGTTTCCTCAGGATGTCCGCGATCTTGTTCTCGGTCTCGTCGTCCAACACCAGCTCGCGACCGCAGAACCGCGCCACCACCTCCACCGTCATGTCGTCGGCCGTGGGCCCCAGGCCGCCGCTGGTGACGATCAGGTCCATGCCCTGCTCCGCCAGGAAGCGCAGCTGAGCCTCGATGTCGGCCGGGCGGTCGCCGCAGATGGTGATGTGCGCCAGCTCGACGCCCAGCTCCAGCAGTCGGTCGGCGATCCACGGGCCGTTCGCGTCTTGGACCCGCCCGGTGAGGACTTCCGTTCCGGTGACGACGATGCCTGCGCGTGCGCTCACCGCCACGAGCCTACTGGCAGGGCGGGAGCGCGGAGCCGAGCCACGGCGACGGGCTAGCCGCCCTCCAGGTAACGCTCGACGGAGGCGACCTTCTGCGTCATCGCGTCGCTGACCCCGGCCCGCCAGTCCGCCTTGATCACCGTGCTGACCCGGGGTGCGCGGGCGGCCACCGCCTCGACCGCGCGCTGCACGACGGCCATCACTTCTTCCCAGGTTTCGCCCTCGATGACGGTGAACATCGAATCGGTCTCGTTGGGCAGGCCGGAATCACGAACGACCCGAACCGCTTCGGCGACGATCTCGCCCACCCCCTCACCGACACCCATCGGTGTGACGGAAAAGGCGACGAGCACAGACACCCGACGAGCCTACCGAACCTTTCCCGGGCCGGACTGGCAGCATCGAGCCTCATGCGGGTCTTGGTGCAGCGGGTTACGTCGGCGACGGTGTCGGTCGAAGGCGAAGCGGTGGGCGCCATCCGGCCGTCCGGTCAGGGCCTGCTGGCCTTCGTCGGCGTGACCCACACCGACGATTCGGACAAGGCGCGGCGGCTCGCTGAAAAGATTTGGTATTTAAGGATTCTCGACCAGGAACGGTCGGCGGCGGACGTGAACGCCCCGATTCTGGTCGTCAGTCAGTTCACCCTGTACGCCGACACCGCCAAGGGCCGGCGACCGTCGTGGAACGCGGCCGCCCCGGGTGCGGTCGCGCAGCCGCTGGTCGAGGCGTTCGCCGAGGCGTTGCGGCGGTTGGGCGCCGAGGTCCAGACCGGGGTGTTCGGCGCGAACATGCAGGTCGAGTTGGTCAACGACGGACCGGTCACAGTTGTTCTGGAGCTCTGACACAGGAACTCCGGGTACGTTGACGACGCCGGCTCTTCGGTGGCCGGATTTTTGACAGGAGGCCCGACCATGAGCGCGACGCCCGAATTCGGCTCGCTGCGTTCCGACGACGACCACTGGGACATCGTCAGCAGCGTGGGTTACACCGCGTTGCTGGTGGCCGGCTGGCGGGCGCTGCATGCGCTGAGCCCGCAACCGCTGGTCCGCGACGACTACGCCAAGGCCTTCATCGAGGCCTCGGGCGACCCGTATCTGGCGGGCCTGATCGCCAACCCGGGAACGTCCGAAGACGAGATGGCCTTCCCCCGCCTCTACGGGGTGCAGACCCGGTTCTTCGACGACTTCTTCATCGCGGCCGGCGATGCGGGAATCCGTCAGGCGGTGATCGTTGCCGCCGGCCTGGACTCCCGTGCATACCGACTCGAATGGGTGCAGGGCACAAAGGTTTTCGAGATCGACCTGCCGAAGGTGCTGGAATTCAAGGCGCACGTGCTCGCCCAGCACGGCGCCAAACCCAAGGCCCCCAGGGTCGAGGTCGCCGCCGACCTGCGCACCGACTGGTCGAGGGCGCTGGAGGCCGCCGGCTTCGACGTGGAACGCCCCAGCGCCTGGTCGGTGGAGGGAGTGCTGCCCTACCTCACCGACGAGGCCCAGAACACGCTCCTCACCCGGATCAGCGGGCTCAGTGCACCCGGCAGCCGAATCGCCATCGGGGCGCTGGGGTCCCGCCTGGATCACGACCAACTCAAGGCCCTGGAGGCGTCCCATCCCGGCGTCAACCTGTCCGGCGATGTCGACTTCTCCGCCCTGACATACGAGCCGCGGACCGACCCCGCCGAACGGCTGGCCGCGCACGGATGGGCGGTCGAACCCGTCCGCAACACGCTCGAACTGCAGGCCGGTTATGGCATGACCCCGCCGGACGTCGACGTCAAGATCGACGGTTTCATGCGGTCCCAATACATCACGGCGACCCGGTAGCTAGGGCGTCAGCAGGATCTTCACGTCGTCGCCCGAGCGGGATGCCGCGGTGGCGTAGCCCTTGGACGCTTCCTCCAATGGCAGCGTGGTAGTGAAGATGCCGTCGACGTCGAGGCGCCCGGACTGCAGTAGCGGGATCAATTCCGGCCAGGTCCGCTGCACCGGCGCCGTCGTCATCCGCAGCGTGATGCTGCGGATCAGGCATCCCAGCGCGTTCAGTGGGAACGGGTTCATGTCGTGCACGCCGACAACCGAGACGGTGCCGCCGGGCCGCACCGCGTTGAGCGCGTCGGTCAGGGACGCGTCGGTGGCGACGGCGTCGATCACGGCGTCAGCGCCGCGGCCCCCGGTGGCTTCGAGGATGGCCTCGACCGCGGGTGCCCGCAGGGGTGTCGCTCCCCACCGGACGGCGCGGTCCAACCGTCCCTGCACCTGATCGACGGCGAAAACCGTTGCGGCGCCCTGGAATAACGCGCTACGTAGGGAGCACAGGCCGACAGCGCCCAGGCCGATGACGGCCACGGTGCCCCCGAGCGGAATGTCGGCACGCTGGGCCGCCGCCCAGCCGGTGGCGAGGTTGTCGGTGAGCAGTAACGCCTGTTCGGTGCTGATGGCTTCCGGCATTTTGAGCAGCTGAAAGTCGGCCGCCGGCACGGCCAGCAGGTCGGCCTGCGCGCCGCCCAGCACCCCGCCGCCGAAGATCTGGAAGCCGTTGTGGCACATGACCGGATCGCGGGTGGCGCAGCCCGCGCAGGCACCGCACCCGGTCACCGACGAGACCAACACCGGGTCGCCCACCTTGATCGTGCGCACGTCGCCGCCGACTTCCACGACGGTGCCGATGGCTTCATGGCCGAGCGCGATCGGGGCCGGCATCGGGAAGTCCGCCTCGTAGAAGTGCAAATCGGATCCGCAGATGCCGGCGGCGGTGACCTCGACGATCGCCCCGCCGGGGCCGGGAAGGGCTGGATCGGGCCGGGTGTCGACCCGAATGCTGTGCGGCCCGTCGACGACTACCGTACGCATGATGAGGCGCTCACTTCCTTTGTCGCACGACGAACTGTGACCAGTCGGGCTCGCGCACCGCGGCCCAGTACTCGTTGAGGCGCCAGGGGCTGACGGTGTGGATCTCGCCGTCGGCGTTCTTGAAGTAGGAGTGTTTGACCGCGGGGTGCGCCCACACCATCTTTTTGATCTGGGTCTGGGTGCGCTCGTGCCAATCGTTAGCTGCCTCGGGCTTCGGTTCCAGCGAGTGCACGTCCGGGTCGGCCAGCCGCGCCAGGCACTGGTCGATATAGCGCATCTGCAGTTCGGACTGGAAGATCAGGCTGCCTCCGTGCGCCAAGTGAGTCCCCGGTCCGTAGATGATGAACAGGTTGGGGAACTTCGGAACGGTGATGCCGAGGTAGGCGTACGGCCGGCTCCCCCACGACTCGCGCAGGTCGACGCCGTCGCGGCCGGTGATCTTCAGCGGCCAGAGCACGTCGGTGTGCCGGAAACCCGTGGCGTACACGATGATGTCGGCCTCATGCGTCACACCGTCTTCGGTGACGATGCCGTGGGGAGTGATCCGCCGAATCGGTGTGCGCACCAACTCGACGTTGTCCCGCTGCAGCGTTTGCAGCCAGCTGCCGTTGTCCTGCAGCGTCCGTTTGCCACAAGCCGGATAGTCGGGCATCACCTTGCTCAGCAGCTCGTCCCCTTCCCCGATCTGGCTGGTGATCCACTGGGAGAACATCATCTGGGCGGCGGCGTTGATGTCGCTGACGGCATGCTCCTGGTCGGCAAAGTCAGGGTCGCTCTCGGCGGCGTCCAGGCCCTTGTCGGAGCCGGGCCAGAGCACCAGGAAGCGGTACCACCGGCCATAGAACGGCAGGTGGCGCATCGCCCAGCGCATGCCCTCGCCGACCTCATCGTGGTACATCGGGTTGGGGAACATCCACTGTGCCGTCCGCTGAAACACGGTGAGGTGCTCGACTTCTGGGGCGATGGCGGGTGCGATCTGGAATCCGCTGGCGCCGGCACCGACGAGTGCCACCCGCTTGCCGCTCAGATCGACGGAGTGGTCCCAGGCGGCGGAATGGAACGCCGGGCCGGCGAACGTCTCGGCCCCGTCGAAGTCGGGGATGCTGGGCCGGTTCAGCTGACCGACCGCGGTGATCAGGGCCCTGGCTCGCACCGTCCTGGTCTGGCCCTCGGCGCCGCGCAACCGAACGCTCCAGGTGCCGTCCTCGTCGATCCACTCGGCGGCCAGCACTTCGGTATTCCACAGCACGTGCTCGGCCAGATCGTGCTTGGTCACCACCCGGGTGAAATAGTCCTGCAGCTCGTGCTGCTCGGCGAAGAAATGCGTCCAGTCGTTGTTGGGTTCGAAGCTGTAGCAATAGAAATGGTTTGCCACGTCGACGCGGGCGCCCGGATAGCTGTTCTCCCACCACGTTCCGCCTGGCCCGGCGTTCTTCTCCACGATGGTGAAGGGAATGTTGGCCTGCTTGAGCCGGATTCCGGCCAGAATGCCCGACTCACCACAGCCGACGACCAAGACCGGGGTGTCGGCCGCGCTTTCGGCCGGCAGCGCCGGCGGGCGGCGCGGGTCGACGCCGTCGAGGTCCATCTCTTCCAGCACCAGCGGCAGGTAGTCGTCGGTCACGTGCTCGCAGGCCGCCCAGTCCATCATCTCCCGGATGAGGTCGAGGCCGAGTGGCTTCGGTTCGGGACAACCGCGGTCCCGATAGTCGGCGATCACCGGTAGGGCCGCGGCGCGGGCACGGGCCTTGTCCTCCTCGGACATGAAGCCCTGGATCTCGTTGAGGAAGACGCCCATCTGCTTGAACTCGCGGATGAACCGGGGGTCGCCGGTGATGTGCACGAGTGAAAGCAGCAGCGTCGGAATGCTGACGTCCGCCAGGGCGGCTTCGATGTCCGCCGTGGACGTGTTGAAGGGAACGCCGGCATAGGCGCTGCGCATCGAGCGGATCCTCTCGGTGAATGACTCCAATTACGCTACGTACCGTGTCGTAATTGGCAGCACTACGCTACCCGCTGGCGAGGGAGCGGATCAATAGTGTGACCGTGGTTGCGGTGCCGCGAAACAATGGGTCCACGTCGATCTGTGCTCCCTGGTGAGCCGGAGATGGAGGAGCGTTATGGCCTCATTGCTCACGGCCTGCGGCGGATTCCTGTTCGCCGTCTTGTGGATGGATTTGGCATTCGACGTTCAGGTCCTCCGGTTCCGTTCTGCCTCAACCGGTTTGCCCGACGCAGTGCTTGATTCCATCGCGGCTTACTACCATCGTGCGACGACCACGTCGCGCCCGATGAGCCGGCTGATCGCCGTTGTCATGGTGGTCTTATTGGGGGCGTTGACCTACGAGTTCGCGCGCGGGCCCCAGCCGTGGTGGGTTCTGGTGTTCTCGGCCGTTCTCGCCGGGGTTCCGGTCATGCTGGCTTTGACGCAAACGGTTCCGGATGCCGTGCGACTCGGGCGCCGGGCCGATGACCGGCCCGAGCAGGCGCGTCTGGCGCGGTCGGTTTGCCGGGATCATCTGGTGTGCGCCGGTTGCATGTTCGCGTTCCTGGCGCTGTGGGTCGCCCGCAGTGTGGCGCCCTGAGTGGCCCGTGGACCCCCGTGACGGGTCGTAGTGACAAAACGCAGGTCAGGACCCGCTGGCCACGTCAATGAGGTACGTACTAAACTAGAACACGTTTCAATTCGGCCGCGTCCCAGGAGTAGAGATGCACACCGCCATCTGCGATGAGCTTGGTATCGAGTTTCCGATCTTCGCGTTCACCCACTGTCGTGATGTCGTGGTCGCGGTCAGCAAGGCCGGAGGGTTCGGCGTGCTCGGCGCTGTCGGCTTCACCCCCGAGCAGCTCGAGATCGAGCTCAACTGGATCGACGAGAACATCGGCGACCACCCGTACGGCGTCGACATCGTCATCCCGAACAAATACGAGGGCATGGACTCGCACCTGTCCGCCGAGGAGCTCGCCGAGACGCTGCGCAAGATGGTGCCGCAGGAGCACCTGGACTTCGGCAAGAAGATCCTCGCCGACCACGGCGTGCCGATCGAGGACAGCGACGGCGACAGCCTGCAGCTGCTCGGCTGGACCGAGGCGACCGCCACTCCGCAGGTCGAGGTGGCGCTCAAGCACCCGAAGGTGAAGATGATCGCGAACGCGCTCGGCACCCCGCCGGCCGACATGATCAAGCACATCCATGAGGCGGGCCTCAAGGTGGCCGCGCTGTGCGGCTCCCCCTCGCAGGCTCGCAAGCACGCCGACGCCGGCGTCGACATCATCATCGCCCAGGGTGGCGAGGCCGGCGGTCACTGCGGCGAGGTGGGCTCCATCGTGTTGTGGCCGCAGGTGGTCAAGGAAGTCGCCCCGGTGCCTGTGCTCGCGGCCGGCGGTATCGGCAGCGGCCAGCAGATCGCGGCGGCGCTGGCGCTGGGTGCCCAGGGGGCATGGACGGGTTCGCAGTGGCTGATGGTCGAGGAATCCTCGAACACGCCGATCCAGCAAGCGGCGTACGCCAAGGCGGGCAGCCGGGACACCGTCCGCAGCCGGTCCTTCACCGGCAAGCCCGCCCGCATGCTGCGCAACGACTGGACCGAGGCGTGGGAACAGCCGGACAACCCCAAGCCGCTCGGTATGCCGCTGCAGTACATGGTGTCCGGGATGGCGGTGCGGGCGACCAACCGGTACCCGAACGAGAGCGTGGACGTCGCGTTCAACCCGGTGGGTCAGGTCGTCGGCCAGTTCACCAAGGTGGAGAAGACGGCGACCGTCATCGAGCGCTGGGTGCAGGAGTATCTGGAAGCGACCAACAGGCTCGACGAGCTCAACGAGGCCGCCTCCGTCTGAGGACTTCTAGACGTCGTCGACCTCGTCGCGGCCGGTGAACATCTCCTTCGTCCGGTCCACCGCGTACGTGCCGATGTCGATCGAGTTCTGAACGATCCCGCTGGCACCGCCGGCGATGTCGCCGCGGATGATGTCGCTGGCGTGTTCGACGATGTCGGAGGCCTTCTCGACCGCGTTGGTCGCGATGTCCCGGGCCGCGTCGACCGCATCTTTCGGATTGAAGCCCATCTCGAGTCTCCTCTTGTCACAGGACCGGTTGCTATGACTCTAGCCCGGGCGCAGCCCCTCGGTAGTTCACCGCCTCAGTACTTCACCAAAGTGCGCCAATAAGATTCGGGGATTTCGGTCCCGGACCGCAACACTCGGGTTAGGCCCGCGGCCATCGCGATACCGAGTAGACCCAGCCACAGCCCGGCCAGCCCGATGACCGCCCAGAGCACGGCGGTCACGACGGGCCATGGCGACAGCACGGCCAGGATCGGCGCGAAGAAGAACCCGGTACCGATGTACCAGGCGGAGCCGGCGCGATCCGACGCGAGGACGAAGCGCAGCCAGCGCGGGAGTGCGGTTTCGGCGGTCCGACCGTCGCTCATGGTCATCTCATTCGGCCGGGGGGAAGAACCCCGCCCCGGTGAACCATCCCTCCTGCCAACCCCGCTCCCCCAGGCACAGCATGGGCAACCCGCGATCCGACTGCGCCGCGGCCTGCGGCCCGGGGCACTTCGCGCCGGCCTGCTGCACCCCGTACAGGGGATACGACATGACCCAGTATCCGGTGGTGGCCGCCGGGAATTGGTTGGGCGGCGGGAAGTGGCACGCCTCGGCCTGGCCGCTGGGGCCCCGGCCGAAGATGAAGCGTTCGTAGTTGTCGCACGGGGCGCCCAGCGACGCCTGATAATTCATGCCCGGCACGTCGCCGTCGTACCCGGCGGCGGCGCACGGCGCCATGCCGATCGCGATGCCCGCTGCAGCAGCGGCGCTGAGCAGTTCCCGAATCATGTTCCACCCCGCCTGTCGTCGCCGGTGACCTGCACCAAAGCATATCCATCGGGGCCCGCGCCACAAGACCGTATCGACCGGAGGGGCGGGCAACGAGGAACACGTTTCAATTTCCACCCGGCGATCTTGTGTCAATGCTTCCCAACCGTGGTGCGGCAATGGTTTATTTGCACAAAGACGACTAGACCACTTCGTCATCGAGGAGCGGGCCATGCCAACCGTCGAGCCAACCGCCAAGCCGGTCCCCAATCTCCCGCCCGGATTCGACTTCACCGATCCGGACATCCACGCCGAACGGCTGCCGGTGGAGGAACTGGCCGAACTGCGGCGGACGGCGCCGATCTGGTGGAACGAACAGCCGATCGGTGCGGGCGGATTCGACGACGGCGGCTTCTGGGTGGTCACCAAGCACAAGGACGTCAAAGAGATCTCGCTGCGCAGCGACGTCTTCTCCAGCCTGAAGAACACCGCCCTGCCGCGCTACAAGGACGGCACAGTCGGCGAGCAGGTCGAACGCGGCAAGTTCGTCCTACTCAACATGGATGCGCCGCAGCACACCCGACTGCGCAAGATCATCTCGCGCGCCTTCACCCCGCGCTCCATCGAACGCCTGCGCGGCGACCTCGCCGAGCGCGCCCGGCGCATCGTCGAGGAGGCGGCCGCCCAGGGCCGCGGTGACTTCGTGGAGCAGGTCTCGTGCGAGCTGCCGCTGCAGGCCATCGCGGGGTTGATGGGCGTGCCACAGGAAGAACGGAAGAAGCTTTTCCACTGGTCCAACGAGATGGTCGGCGACCAGGACCCCGAGTTCGCCACCAACGACTCGATGACCGCGTCCGTCGAACTCATCATGTACGGCATGCAGATGGCCGCCGACCGGGCGAAGAATCCGGGGGAAGACCTCGTCACCAAGCTGGTCCAGGCCGACATCGACGGCCACAAGCTCTCCGACGACGAGTTCGGCTTCTTCGTCATCCTGCTGGCCGTGGCCGGCAATGAGACCACCCGCAACTCCATCACCCAGGGCATGATGGCGTTCACCGATTTTCCCGATCAGTGGGAGCTGTTCAAACGGGAGCGACCTGCCACGGCGGCGGACGAGATCGTCCGCTGGGCCACGCCGGTGACGTCATTCCAGCGCACCGCCCTGGAGGACTACGAACTGTCCGGCGTGCAGATCAAGAAGGGCCAGCGCGTGGTGATGGTCTACCGCTCGGCCAATTTCGACGAGGACGTATTCGAGGACCCGTTCACCTTCAACATCCTTCGCGACCCCAACCCGCACGTGGGATTCGGTGGTACCGGTGCGCATTACTGCATCGGGTCGAACCTGGCGCGGATGACCATCGACCTGATGTTCAACGCGATCGCCGACGGCATCCCGAACCTGGAATCGATCGGGAAGCCCGAACGGCTGCGGTCGGGCTGGCTCAATGGGATCAAGCACTGGCAGGTCGACTACCACACCGACGGGTCGGCGAAAGAACCTGTCGCGCACTAGGCTAAGCCGATGCCGACACATCAAGCCGTCCGGATTCAATCCGTGGGCGGCCCTTTAGAGCTCGCCGAAGTCGAAACGCCCCCACCCGGTCGCGACGAGGTGCGCATCGCGGTCACCGCGTGCGGGATATGCGGCACCGACCGCGCCTTCGTCAACGGCGGTTTCCCGGACATGTCGTGGCCGCTGACCCCGGGACACGAAATCGCCGGAACCGTCGCCGAACTCGGCGAGGGGGTCGACGATTTCGCGGTGGGCGATCGCGTCGCGGTCGGCTGGTTCGGCGGCTGCTGCTACCACTGCGACCCCTGCCGCAAGGGCATTTTCATCCACTGCGTCAACGGCAAGGTGCCGAGCTGGCACTACCCGGGCGGCTACGCGGAATCGGTGACCGTGCCGGCCAACGCGCTGGCCCGGATCCCGTCGGAGCTCACCGACGCGGAAGCCGCCCCCATGGGTTGCGCCGGCGTCACGACCTACAACGCGCTACGGCACACCAAGGCGTTGCCCGGTGACCGGGTGGCGATCCTCGGCGTCGGCGGGCTCGGCCACCTCGGCGTGCAGTTCGCCCGCGCGATGGGGTTCGAAACGATCGCGATCGCGCGCGGCACCGGTAAGGCCGAGGACGCAAAGAAATTGGGCGCCCATCACTACATCGACTCCACCAGCCGTGACGTCGCCGAGGCGCTGCAGGCACTGGGCGGGGCGACGGTCGTCCTGGGCACCGCCGGCAACTCCCAGGCCATGGCCGACACGGTCGGCGGGCTGGCGCCGCAAGGCGAGCTGGTGACCATCGGGGTGACCCCGGACCCGCTGCCCATCAGTCCCGTGCAGCTGATCACGCCGGGGATCAGCATCGTCGGCCACGCCTCCGGCACGGCCAAAGACATCGAGGACACCATGCATTTCGCCGTCCTGTCCGGTGTCCGCGCCTGGATCGAGGAGTTGCCGCTGTCGCAGGCGGCCGAAGGCTATGCGGCGCTGGAGCAGGGGCGAGCGCACTACCGCACCGTCTTGACGATGTAACTACAGTCGGTCTGTGACCGACCTCTGGACCCTCACCCCTGCTGACGGTGAATTGTTGATCCGCACCGGCGTCGCCGGCAGGGCCGCGCGGATGGGCCACCGGCTCACCATCGCGATGACGCGCTGGGAGGCTACGGTGGCGTGGGCCGGCACCGACCCCGTCACCGCCGAGTTGGCTGTCGAGGTCGATTCCTTCGAGGTGATGCGCGGCGAGGGCGGCGTGAAGGGATTGACCGGGCCGGAAAAGGCTTTGGTGCGGTCCAACGCGTTGAAGTCGTTGGACTCGGCCAGTTTTCCCGGGATCCGCTTCTGCGCAAGAAGCATCGAGAAAACAGGCGACGGGTACCGGCTCATCGGCCAACTCGAAATTCGGGGAAAGACGCGGGATCACGTCGTCGAACTGCGCACAGAGGATCTCGGGAACACGTGGCGCATGTCCACCGAATCCACCGTCCGCCAAACCGATTACGGCGTCAAGCCGTACTCACTGCTGATGGGCTCGCTCAAGGTCGCCGACGACGTGATGGTGTCCTTCACCGCGACCCACCCGAAAGACGTCTGAACGGCGGGGCCGTCGGCGTCAGGGCTGCGGCTGGGCGGGCGCAGGCGATGCCGAGTCGCCCGCTTGATCGCCGGTGTCGGCCGGTATGTGCTCGAGCACTCGCGTCAAGTACGGCTGCCGGCCACCGGGGTCCGGCTGCTGCACCTCCGGCGCGGTCGGTTCCGTGATCGGTTCGCCCGCGGGCACTTTCGCCTGGGGGGTTAACGGTGCGACGGCCGGCGGCGGCGCCACGGCCTCGGCGACCTGTGGGGTCGGCCCATGCACCGCGTGCCGTGGGGCGGAGTTGCTCGCCGGGGCCAGCTGGAAACCCACCGCGAGCGATATCGAGGAGACGAACGTGACCACACCGGCGGCCAGAGTGGTCACGGCACCGGCGTACGGCCGCTTCCGGGGTGTCGCGGGCGTGGCCGCGGGTTCCCCACCGTCCACCACCAGTTGGTCGTCGGTGAACTCGGTGCTGCGGGCGGCGGTGAGCGCCGCGCCCCTCGCGATGGTCACCTGGGCCATCGTTTGCACGAAAACCGGTACCGGCAGCGCGTTTTCAAGTTGCCAGGAGAATCCGTCGATGTCGCAGTGCGCGCCGACGACCACGACCCCGCCGGGTTGCCATCCGTTGCGGTCGAACATGCCGGTCAGCCAGCGCGTCAGTCCGTCGAAGCCGCCGCGCACCTGCTTTGTCGCCGTCTGCGTCTCCCCGCCGTGGGTGTCGACCATGACGACGGTCGTCGAATCATGTTCGAGGATGCAGACCGCGGTCTGCTCGTAGCCGATGACCGGTGCGATGGCCTGGGCCAGCGTCTCGACGGCCTCGAGTTGGCGGACCGGCACGACGTTGTCGAATCCGGCGTCGGTCAGCGCTTCCAGCAGCAGCGCGGCCTGCGCGGCCGCCTCGTCGTTCCACGTCACCCCAATGATGCGCAGACGATGCTCGCTGGCGGCCGCCTGGGCTTCCACCCGCGCGATCTCGTCCACCACTTGTTCCGCGGTACTCGCGGCGCACGCGCCGCGGCCGGTGTGCAGGGCCAGCTCCTGGTGATCCAGGATGGTGCCGTCTGCGCCGTGTCCCTCAGCGAGGACCCACCCAACGGCGGCCGGCGTCACTGATAGCCCAAGTACCGTGTCCAAAACTCATTGCCCCAATCGGTCCCGGGCCTCCGACACCCTCACCCGCACCGACGCGCACCAGAAATCCCTGGTGAGGTGGTTCGTGAGAGCCGGAACGGACCGAGAAAACGTGGTCTCCGTCGGCTTGCTTCGTGAGAGCCTACGCGGTCGCCGCAAGTCCGGCTGCCCCGGTCGCCCATCATCGGCCAACCGGCCGGATCACGCGCAGCGGATGCGCCGGCCGGACGGGCAGGTGACGCACCTGCCGTCTGCCGGCCGTCAGCGCCGGGAATCGCGCCTTCGTCCCGAGGCGATAAAAGCGCTCGGTGATCCCCAGGTCCCGGATCCGCGTTTTCGGCGGCGGTTCGGTGTCGCGCGGCCGGCCGCCGTCCCGGTCGGGTCGAAAATCGGCGCTCTGGCCATTACCGCGCCCCCAAAACCCGACCCCGCTGCCAGGCGCTTCCCACAAGTCAGCGGTGATAGCGGGCTGCGGGCCAAGCGGCGTCGACGTTGCGGCGCCGTTATCCCCCGGGGGAAATTGACGCGGGAAAAGCGATACCAAACCGAGATCACCTCGCGTCCCGATCGACATTCTGCCTATTCGCACGGTAAATTCCTGCCTGAGACGACGATCACATGCGACAAGGGGCAGGTATGACAGATCTGAGCGAGATGGTCCGGGCCTGGGGGCGCCGGCTTTTAGTCGGTGCGGCAGCGGCTGTCACCCTGCCGGGCCTGATCGGTCTTGCCGGCGGCGCGCCGACCGCGGGAGCCTTCTCCCGCCCCGGTCTGCCCGTCGAATACCTGCAGGTGCCGTCGGCCGGGATGGGCCGCAACATCAAGGTCCAATTCCAGAGCGGCGGCAACGGCTCCCCCGCGGTGTACCTGCTCGACGGGTTGCGCGCCCAAGACGACTACAACGGCTGGGACATCAACACCCCGGCGTTCGAGTGGTACTACCAGTCCGGCCTGTCGATCGTCATGCCCGTCGGCGGCCAGTCCAGCTTCTACAGCGACTGGTACAGCCCGGCGTGCGGTAAGGCCGGTTGTTCGACGTACAAGTGGGAGACCTTCCTGACCAGTGAGCTGCCGCAATACCTGGCCTCCAACAAGAGCGTGAAGTCCACGGGCAGCGCCGCGGTCGGCATCTCGATGGCCGGTTCTTCGGCGCTGATCCTGGCCGCCTACCACCCGAACCAGTTCATCTATGCGGGTTCGCTGTCGGCCCTGATGGACCCCTCGCAGGGCATGGGCCCCTCTTTGATCGGCCTCGCGATGGGTGACGCCGGCGGTTACAAGGCCAGCGACATGTGGGGCCCGTCGAGCGACCCCGCCTGGCAGCGCAACGACCCCTCACTGCAGATCCCCAAGCTGGTGGGCAACAACACCCGCCTTTGGATCTACTGCGGTAACGGCACGCCGTCGGAGCTGGGCGGGGCCAACATGCCCGCCGAGTTCCTGGAGAACTTCGTGCGCAGCAGCAACCTGAAGTTCCAGGACGCCTACAACGCGGCCGGTGGCCACAACGCGGTGTTCAACTTCAACGCCAACGGGACCCACAGCTGGGAATACTGGGGAGCTCAGCTCAACGCCATGAAGCCGGACCTGCAGGGCACCCTGGGTGCCACGGCCGGTGGCGGCGGATAACCGTTACCTGACCCGAGGTCGCTACTGCGCCTGACGACGACGCCGTCGGGCGCAGTAGCACGTCGTGGCCCTTTTGGTCTGAGCGGTTCACCCCGTCCGGGGGAATTGGTCGGTGACATCGGTCCACGTCGTGGCGTCGCGGCGATGGTCGTTCATGTTCCGGCATTCGCCGTAGACCCGCAGTACGCCCAGCCGCGGTTCGTCGTCGTGGCGGTAAACTATCACGGTGACGGCGTCCTTGGTGAGCGTCCTGGCCCACGCATGATTGTTGGGCGGCAGGCCCTCGGCCCAGCCGTGCTCGGCCAGCGTTGCGGCGATTCGGGCGAAGTAGGCATCGGCCGGTGCCGCCGCGGGCAGCGTGAACGTCAGGTAGACCGAGCCTTGGTACGGCGGGTTGTCGCGGTCTTTGCAGGACATCAGCGCGTAGCCGGCCGACGACGTCTGCAGGCCCGTCGCGGCCACGACGCTCTGGGCCGCCTGAACGGCCTGAGCCCTCGACTGACCGTCGCTGACGGGGCTCACGGGGTGCTCGAGGGCGTCGGCGGGCGTCGAATGGAGGCGACCGACCAGCAAAAACAGCGCGCCCAGCAGCAGCGGAATCGCCAGCGCAACGGCGATCAGCGCGCGAATCTGCTTCGAGCGCAAAGTCTTTCCGCGCATTCGGCCAACGCGGCGCGGGCCGCGGCTGTCCATGGTCGACGACATCAGCAATTCAGGCTAACTCCGAACGGCCCGGATGCCCGGGGCTGCCGCAGAATCATGGCTATGACCAGCCGCCGCAGCACCCGGATCGCCCGCCGCTGCGGCGGCGTGATCGGCGCGATGGCGATCTTGATCGCATCGCCGGTGCGGGCGGACGAGACGAGCCCACTCCACGAATTGGTCGACGCCGCGGCGCAGCGGTTACAGATCGCCGAGCCGGTGGCCGCCTTCAAGTGGACCACCCACGGGGCGATCGAAGACCAGGTCCGCGTCCGGCAAGAACTCGCGAACATGGCCGCCCAGGCCTCCGCCCGGCAGATCGATCCGGATTACGTCACCCGGATCTTCGGCGACCAGATCAGCGCTACCGAGGGCATCGAATACGCCCGGTTCGCGGATTGGAAGCTCGACCCCGCGGCAGCCCCCACCGGGGCGGAGGATCTGTCGGCGTCGCGATCGTCGATCGACGCACTGAATCAGGCGATGCTGTCCCAGGTGGTGGCCCAGTGGGGCCCGCTGCACTCGCCGGCATGTCCCGGGCAGCGCGACCTCGCCAGCCGCGAGGTCATCGGCGCGCGTCGGCTCGACGGTCTCTATCAACGGGCGCTGGCGTTAGCGACTCGGTCATATTGCCAGCAATAATTTAGTTTTTCCTCATCGCTTTCTAACACTTTCTTTCGCCTTCGCAATACGCGCATATCCGCAGATAGAAGGCCAATCTCGTGGCATTTTCGAATAGGTAACGCTTTGGCCACGGCGGCCGAAATCCAGGACATGAAAATTCTCTGCAAGCCTCTCGTCAAGTCCCTGGCGGTCGGCGGGTTCGTTGCAGCGTTGATAGCTTCGTCCACCGGTGTGGCCACCTCGGCCCCCACCCCCAACTGGGATGCGATCGCCCAGTGCGAATCCGGTGGCAACTGGCACGCCAACACCGGAAACGGCGAATACGGTGGGCTCCAATTCAAACCGGGCACTTGGGAACGCTACGGCGGTGTCGGCAACCCGGCGGCCGCATCCAGGGAACAGCAAATCGCCGTAGCCAACCGGGTTTTCGCCGACCAGGGTGTGGAGGCATGGCCCAAGTGCGGCGCCGCCTCGGGCCTGCCGATCGGCTGGTACTCGCACCCCGCGCAGGGCATCAAGGAGATCATCAACGGGCTGATCCAGGCGGCGGCCCCACGCTGACGATCAACCGCCGTCGCGGTCTATGACCGGACGGCAAGCTGTGTTTGGATCAGGCCATGGAAGGTTCGGCGACTGTTCACATGGCGGCGCCCGCGGACAAGATCTGGAATCTGATCGCGAACGTCGACAATATCGGACGGTTCTCCCCCGAAGTGTTCGAGGCCGAGTGGCTGGGCGAAGCGAATGGCCCCGCTCTCGGCGCCAAATTCCGCGGTCACGTGCGGCGTAACGAGATCGGCCCGGTGTATTGGACGACGTGCGGGGTCACCGCGTGTGATCCCGGCCGCGAATTCGGCTTCGCGGTGCTGCTCGGCGATCGGGCGGTCAACAACTGGCACTACCGATTGGCGCCCAGCGGCGGCGGCACGGACGTCACCGAATCGTTCCGGCTCAACCCGGCGCCGTGGCTGGGCATCTACTGGTTGTTCGGCGGTTGTCTGCGCAAGCGGCGCAACATCCGCGACATGACGAAAACGCTGAACCGCATCAAAGATGTGGTCGAAGCGGACTGACGCCGTGAAATCGATCTTCATCACCGGCGCGGGGAGCGGCATGGGCCGGGAGGGCGCAAAGCTGTTCCACGCCAAGGGGTGGCGCGTAGGCGCCGTGGATCGCAACGACGACGGTCTCACGACGCTGCGAGAAGAACTGGGCGACCGGCTGTGGACCCGCCGGGTTGACGTGACGGACAAGGCGGCGCTCGAGGGCGCCCTGGCCGACTTCTGTGCCGGCAACAGCGGCGGCGGGCTCGACATGATGTGGAACAACGCCGGCATCGGTGAATCCGGGTGGTTCGAGGACGTGCCGTACGAGGCCGCGATGCGCCTCGTCGACATCAATTACAAGGCGGTGCTCACCGGCGCCTACGCATCGTTGCCGTATCTGAAGAAGGCGCCGGGCAGCCTGATGTTCTCGACGTCGTCTTCGTCGGCGACCTACGGCATGCCGCGCCTGGCCGTGTATTCGTCGACCAAGCACGCGGTCAAAGGGCTGACAGAGGCGCTGAGCGTGGAATGGGGCCGGCACGGCGTGCGCGTCGCCGACGTGCTGCCGGGCCTGATCGACACCGCGATCCTGACCACGACGACCAATCACTCCGGCGACGGCGGCGCGCCGAGGACGGCGGAGGAACTGCACGCCACCGCGCCCAAGAAGGGCCCGTTCCGGTTGATGCCGGCGAGCAGTGTGGCGGAAGCGGCGTGGCAGGCTTACCACCACCCGAAGCGGTTGCACTGGTACGTGCCCAAGGGCATTCGCCTGATCGACTTGTTCAAGGGCCTGAGCCCGGAGTTCGTACGACGCAGCATCGTCAAATCCCTACCCGCGCTGATGCCGAAGCGGCAGTGAAGGAGGTGAACCGGTGCGACACCGGTTACACGCGGTTGTTCTCGTCCTGATCGCCGGTGTCGGCGTCGCGGGTTGTGGCGCGGGGCCGACGGTACCCCGGAAGGCGGCCCGTCTGACCATCGACGGCGCCACCCACACGACGCGCCCGCCGGCGTGCAGCCAGAACCAGCAGTACCGCACCATCGACATCAAGGACCGCGACGGCGGCGTCGAGGCGGTGGTGTTGACCAGCGGTTACCGAGTGATGCCCCAGTGGGTGAAGATCCGCAACGTCGACGGGTTCACCGGGAGCTTCTGGGAAGGCGGGGTGGGCGACGCGCACGCCGATGTCACCAACGACGCGTACACGATCACCGGCAGCGCGTACGGCATCAACAGCAGCAACCCCGACAAAGTGGTGACGACCGAGTTCAAGATCATCGCCGAGTGCTGACCCGGCCGGGGTTCTGGGCCTAGGCTCGGTGACATCGACCGAGGGAGGCGCCCGGTGAAGGAACGATTGCACTGGTTGGCGATGCACGGTTTCATTCGGGGCGTCGCGACGGTCGGGGTTCGGCGGGGTGACCTGCACGCCAGGCTGATCGCCGATCCCGGGGTGGCCGCCAACCCGACGCCCTTCTACGACGAACTCCGCGCCGCGGGGCCGGTGGTCAAGGGCCGCGTCAGTTACCTGACGGCCGACCATGCGCTCGCCCACGAACTGCTGCGTTCCGACGACTTCCGCGTGCTGATGTTCGGTGCGAATCTGCCGCGCCCGTTGCGCTGGCTGGAGCGCCGCACCCGCGACGACCTGCTGCATCCGCTGCGCGCACCGTCGCTGCTCGCCGTCGAGCCGCCAGACCACACCCGCTACCGCAAGACGGTCTCGGCGGTGTTCACTCCCCGGGCGGTCGCCGCGCTACGGGATCGTGTCGAGCAGACCGCCACGGGGCTGCTCGATCAGCTGGCCGCCGAGTCCGGCGCCTGCGACGTCGTAGACATCGTGGGGCGGTATTGCTCGCAGCTTCCGGTCGCGATCATCAGCGACATCCTCGGCGTACCCGAGCGTGAGCGGCGGCGCGTCTTGGAATTCGGTGAGCTCGCCGCGCCGAGCCTGGACATCGGGCTGACGTGGCAGCAGTACCGGCGTGTGCAGCGGGGACTCGCCGGCTTCAGCTCCTGGCTCGGGGAGCATCTGAGCCAGTTACGGCGCACGCCGACCGACAACCTGATGAGCCAGCTGATTCAGATAGCCGAAAGCGGCTCGGCGGAAACGTATTTGGACGAGAACGAACTTCAGGCGATCGCCGGGCTGGTGTTGGCGGCCGGCTTCGAGACCACGGTCAACCTGCTGGGCAACGGGATCCGCATGCTGCTGGATGCTCCCGACCGCCTGGACACATTGCGCCAACTGCCCGACCTGTGGCCCAACGCCGTCGAGGAGATACTGCGGCTGGAGTCGCCGGTGCAGCTGACCGCGCGCATGGCGCGCGGCGACGTCGAGCTGGCCGGCGAGCAACTGCAGCGCGGCGACCTGGTGCTCGTCTATCTGGCCGCCGCCAACCGTGACCCGTCGGTCTTCGACGAACCGCACCGCTTCGACATCGAACGACCCAACGCGGGAAGGCATCTCGCGTTCTCCGGCGGTCGGCACTTCTGTCTGGGCGCGGCGCTGGCGCGCTCCGAGGGCGAGGTCGGGCTCCGGACGTTCTTCGAACGGTTTCCCGAGGTGCGCGCGGCGGGTGCGGGAAGCAGGCGCGACACGCGTGTACTGCGGGGCTGGTCGTCTCTGCCGGTGGCGCTGGGGCCGGCGCGGTCGATGGCCCGCGTGGACGGCTAGGGCTTCCCGCCGAGGGAATCGCCGCGCCACCGAAAAGCGAAGAGCGCGAGAATGATCGCCGTCGGCAGGGCGCCCGCCGCGAAGATCGCCAACTGCCAGACCCACCCGAGCGCCTTGCTGGCCAAGCCTTCGCTGTGGATCACCTCGTCACCGGCCGGCGTCCTGGCCGCGCAGCCGCGGGTCTTCGCCCACCACTCGTCGCGCGTCAGCCGGTAGCCGTTGGCGGCCACCCAGTCGCGACAATCCTGGCTGGTGCCCCAGTATCCGTAAGCGATGGCCCCGCATATGCCGGCCAGCATCGCGGCCACGGCGATCGCGATCAGGATCTTTGCCCGTCCGCTCATGGATCTCATCCTTCAGGGTCTGGCGGCTGTTGACACCCGTGCGGTTACCGAGTTTATTTGCACTATGACAGACACCTCTATGATCTCGGTCGAGGGCGCCGTACTCGGGTTGTGGCGGGCGCTCTCGCGGCGGGACTGGGACGCGGTCAAGACGTTCCTGTCCGATGACTGCCTGTACGTCGACATGCCGGTGCCCGCGCTGTCGGCGCGCGGACCGGAAGACATCGTCCAGCGGCTCAAGATGGGTCTCGAGCCGCTGGCGGGCTACGAGAACCACGACGGCGTGCTGGTGTCCAACGGTTCCGACGTGATGTACGAGCATTCCGAGACCTGGACGTTCACCTCAGGCGAGCAAGGCGTGCTGCGATTCGTGACGGTCCACAAGGTCGCCGCGCAGGACGGCGAGGCCAAGATCACCGTCTGGAAAGACTATTGGGACATGAACAGCCTGGTGGCCTTCGCTCCCCCGAACCACTTCGAGAACCTCGCGAACGCGGACACCAGCTGGGTGTTCGATGCGTCGGACCTGGTCTGACCCGGCGTCATCGGGCGTCAGAGCCGGTAGAGCCCGGCGGCGTTGTCGTGGGCGATCAGGTCGACCACCCGGATGGCGTCGCGCTCGCTCCAATCGTCGTCGGCTACGAAACCGTCCAGCACGCGATGAATTGCCTTGCGCCACAGGAGCGCACCGAGGAAGTGGAGTTCCGCGGGGCCGAACCCGTCCGACGAGTAGAGGATCTTCCGGAAGGGCGCCAGCTCGAGTAGCCGGGCCACGAACGCCGGTGAGCGCGCTCCGAGCTGGTTCACGCTCAATCCGCCGTCGACGTAGACGTTGTTGAAGGCCTGCGCCAGATATCCGGCCTCACGCTCGTAGGGGTAGCAGTGCAACAACACGATCGGGGTGCCCCCCGACTGCCGCAGGAAGTCGAGCAGCAGCAGCGGGTTGGCCTTGTGCAGTTCGCAGTCCCGGTCGCCGAGGCCGACGTGGAACTGCAGGGGCTTGCCCAACCGCAGCGCCCGGTGCAACCCGAAACGCAGCAGCACCCGGTCCCGTAACCGGGTGCCGCCGCTCTCGCGCCACCGGTCCGCGGCCTCGGCGACCATCGCCGCCGGCGGCTCGCTCAGGTCGCCGTCAAACCCGCCCCGGTAGGCCAGGATCGACTTCGTGCCGACCGCTGTCGCCGCACGCCGCTGCAAAATGTCGTCGAACGCCGCGGCGTAGTCACCGGGCGCGCGCGCGGCCTGTTCGGCCACCTCCTCGAGGCGAACGATCTCGTGGGCGCGACCGCCGGACAGCTCCCCCATGACGTCGGGGCCGGCGGTGTCCGCGCCGATCCCGGTGTCCACCAGCCAGTCGCTCACGCCCGCGGCCGGCAGGAACATGCGGGCCAGTTCGGTCTCGCTGAACCGGCTGCGGCGCTCCCAATAGGATTGCGGATCAACGTGTCTGGGCAGGCCCAGAACGGGTGCGCAGTGCGCGCGCACCGCAAAGCCGAGTTGGGAGTCGAAACCCGGGCCCGTGATCGGTTCGGTGTTCGCCTCGTTGAGCGCGTTCTCGAATCGTGGCAAGTCCCCCGCCGCCAACCAGCAACCGTGGACGTGTTGATCGATCAGCCTCACTTCGCCGATGTGCTGGGCCAGGGCGTCGGACGTCATCGCGAGACCCGTCACAGGCTCCAGGCCATGCGGAACTTCTCCGCCAATCGCTCGGTGTCGAGATCGCCGTACCGCTCGCGTTCCAGGCGGCGGACCGCAACCACCATGTCGACCGCCGGGTCGCCCAAAATGCTCCGCAGGAGGTCCGAACGGTCCAGTGCGGCAATCACTTCGGCCTGTCCCCGGTGCAGGCTCACGATGCCGTCGCGATCGCGCTCGGAATCGGACAGGGAAGCCGGGTCGGTGGTGATCTCCGGTGGCAGCGGGGCTTGGCGGTTGATCCCATCCAGGGCCAGCCCCAGGATCGCCGCCGACGCCAGGTAGGGGTTCGCGGACGGGTCGATGATCTTCACCTCGACGTTTCCGCCGCGCGGGTTCGCGGGCCCACCCGCGATGAATCGCACCGCCGCCTCGCGGTTCTCGGTTCCCCAGCACGCATACGCCCCGGCCCAATTGCCGGGCTGCATGCGCAAGCCGGACACGATCGACCCGCACAGCACGCCCTGCGCCGCGGGCAGTCCCGCAACCACCCCCGCGACCGCGCTCTCCCCCGCGGCCGTCATGCCCCGGGTGCCCGAACCGTCGGAGAACAGCCGCCCGTCCAGCATGGTCAGCGAAAAATGTTGGTGTGCACCGGATCCCACGCCGCCAGCGAAGGGTGCGGGTGACAGGCTGATGCGAAGCCCGTGGCGGCGGGCCACGCGCCCGATGATGAGCCGCAACAGCACCAGCTGGTCGGCCGCGGCCACCGGGGCTTGTGGCGCCAGGGAGAGCTCGAACTGGTTGGCACCGTACTCGGGATGGAACTGCTCGATCGCGATGCCCGCCGCGGCCGCCGACCGGGTGACCTCACGGACGAACGCCTCATGCTCCAGCACGCCGGCGAGGCCGTATTGCGCCCACAACGTCGACGGGAGGCGGCCGCCGTCGGGGGTGACCAGAAGGAATTCGACCTCGTGGCCGACGATCGCCTCGATCCCGGCCTCGGACAGGGCGGTCTCGATCCGGCTCAGCGTGCCGCGGGCGCAGGCGGGGACGGGCGCGCCGTCCTGGGCGAAGAACGCGGCCGGCGCCCACGCGAGCCCGTCGCCGATGATGCGCAGGGCCGCCAGGTCGATGCGGAGGCGTTGGTCGCCGATCACGCCGGCATCGGGGGTGAAGGCGATGCCGCTCTGGTCGATCGCGAACGCGTGCCACGACGGGCTGGCGCCGAGGCCGGGATCGGCGAACGCGTTCGTCCGCCGGATCGGAACGGTCTTGGCCAGGGTGAGCCCGGCGGGGTTCACGACGGTGCCGATCACGGTGTCGACGCCCTGGGCCTCCAGCTCGGCGACCGAGGCGGCGGCAAGCGGTGTGCCGGTCATGGCAGTCATTGTGCAGGGTCGCGATGCCCCGGCTCGCGAATTCAGTTCTGCCGGGGCGTCAATTCGGTGACGAACCGATCGAGGAAGCCGTCCACCGGCGCGCCGCCCGCCGGGCGAATGACGAACTTGGTCAGTCCCGCGTCGATGTAGGCGTCCAGCTGGCGGTGCAGCTGGTCCCAGCCGGCGGCGATCAGCTCGGCGGGATCGACGTCGGGACGGCGCGCGCGGGCCGCCGCGGCCAGGGCGGCGGGCAACTCGTCGGACCCGTCCGCCACGGCCAGTGAGATCCCGAAGTGATCGGGGTCTATCCGCCGGCCCGCGTGCTCAGCCGCGCGTTCGATCGCCTCCCGGCCCGCCCGCGCCTCCGCCGGCGTCAGGAAGCTACCCAACCAACCGTCGGCCAGCGCGCCGATGCGCCGGAACGCCGGCGGCGCCGAGCCGCCCAGCCAGAGGTCGAGCGGGGGGTCCGGCCTGGGCTTGACCGCGGCCCCGCTGAAGGTGAAATACCGGCCGCTGTAGCTGGCCGAATCCTCGACCAGCACCGAGCGCAGCACCTGTAGTGACTCGTCGAACACCGCGGCCCGTTCCCCGTCGGGGACCACGAACACCTCGCGCTCGGCCGGCAAGGCCGACCGCAGGCCGAACACGGGAAGGACGCGCTTCGGCGCCAGGGACGCCAACGATGCCAGTTGTTTGGCCACCAGGACCGGATGCCGCCCCGGGAGCACAGCCACCGAGGTGCCGACCTTCAACCGGGTGGTCCGGGCCAGCGCGTAGGCCATCCCGACCGCCGGATCGACCGCCGGGGTGTACACCAGCTCGGAGAACCACAGCGAGTCGACTCCGCTGGCCTCGAGGTGATCGACGATGGGCGCCAATCGATCTGGAGCGGTGTCCGGGCCCAGGCCGACGCCGAAGCGAATCTTCACCCGTGGAGCAACACCGCGGTGCCGCGGTTTGTGCCCGCGGCGAGAGCGGCTATGCGCGACTCGGGATGGTCAGCTTGCAGGCTTGGCCGATGTCGAGGGTCCGCAACACGCGACCCATGCCGACCCACAGCGCGCACGACAGGGCCAAGTCGGCCAGCAGCTCGTCGGAGAAGTGTTCGGAGCACCGGCTCCAGAAATCCTCGTCGTCGCGCAGGGCGGTGTGCTCGGTGGCGAAGCGGTCGGCAAACTCGGCCGCCAGCCGCTCCTGTTCGCTGTAGCCAGGCCAGGTGCGCCACTGCAGGGCGTGGTCGTACAACTCCTCGTCGACGCCGGCCGCGGGCCCGTCTTCGTCGCGGGTGTTGACGCAGACGACGCATTCGTTGCGGTGCGCGATCACGGCGCGCGCCAGTTCGCGGGTGCGCAGCGGCAGCCGGTTCTTGGTATAGACCGCGTTGCTGAACCCGCCGAGCGCGCCGCCGATGTCGGGGGACTTCACAAACCAGCCGGCCAGGTCGTCGTCAGCAAATGTTCCGATTCGGCTCATGGCGTGATGGTACGCCCGCACCACCAGTTTCAGGGTGTGGGCACCGGGATCTTCGTGGTGGGTCGGTCGTCGCTCCAGTCCCGTTGCGCGAGAACGCGGCCCGCGACTCGATTCAACGCCGCCTCCACCACGCGACGATCCGGTCTTCCGGCGAATCCCGGTGAGCGGGCAAGCTTGTCGACCAGCCAGCCCACCAGCAGCGAGTGCACGTAGTCCACCTGCTGGGCCCCCGCGGGTGTCAGCCACAGCTGGTCGCCGTCGCCGCGGGCGTATCCGGTGGCGATCAGCCGCGAGAAGGTGGGCTCCAGCACCTCGAACGGTATCCGTAGGTACTCGGCGATGTCGGTGAGCCGGGCCGTGCCATACATCTGCTCGTAGCGGTTGATGCGCAACACGCCCCACAATCCGGCCACGTCGAGTCGGCAGTCGGGTCGCATGGCGATGCTGCGCAATCGCATGCCGGGCACACCGCGCAGCATGCGTTCGACCGCACCCTCCAGCATCTGATCCGGGGTCTCGGTGTTCGGCATGCCGAACGCGTCGCCGAGATCAATTGTGCTGTCGTGCATTTCCCGCAAGGGGACCTCCCGCAGGAACAACGCCAGGACGAATCCCGCCAGCGCGACCGGAACCGCCCAGAGGAATACGTGGGTGAGCGACTCGGCGTAGGCGGCGACGATCGGCGCGGCCGCCTGGCGGGGCAACCGGTGCAACGCCTCCGGTGACGCGGCGGCCGCGGCCGGCGCGCGGCTGGCCGCCATCGCCGGGCCGATCCGGTTGTGCAGGAAGTTCGTGAACAGTGAACCGAAGATGGCGGCGCCGAACGAGCTGCCGATCGTGCGGAAGAAGGTGACGCCGGAGGTCGCGACGCCGAGGTCGTCGAAGCCCACGGTGTTCTGCACGATCAGGACAAGGGTCTGCATGCACATCCCGATCCCGGCGCCGAGGATGACGAGGAACAGCGATTGAACGAACACCGATGTCGACGGGTCCATCCGCGACATCAGAAAGAACGCCACCGCCATGACGGCGGTGCCGGCGACGGGGAAGAGCTTATATCTGCCCGTGCGCCCGACGATGACACCACTGCCCATCGAGGTGGCCAGCATCCCGATCACCATCGGCAACGTGCGCAGGCCCGACGTGGTGGCCGAGACGCCGTCGACGAACTGCATGTACGTCGGCAGGAACGTCAGGGCGCCCAGCATCGCGAAACCGACCACGAAGGATAGGACGCAGCACACCGTGAACACCGGACTGCCGAACAGCCGGGTCGGCAGGATCGGCGCGGCGGCGCGGCTTTCCACCCAGGCGAAGACGCACAACGCGATCACCGAGCCGACGAACAGGCCGATGATCGTGGGCGATCCCCACGGGTAGGTGGTCCCGCCCCAGCTGGTGGCCAGTGTCAGCCCGGCGGCGCCCAGGCCGACGAACACGATGCCGATGTAGTCGATGACCGGTTTGGTGCGGTCGGACAGCGCCGGGATGGCGGCGGCCGCCACGAAAAAGACCACGACCGAGATGGGGACGTTGATCCAGAACGCCCAGCGCCAGGTGAAGTGGTCGGTGAAGTAGCCGCCGAGCAAGGGGCCGATCACGGTCGTGACGCCGAACACTGCGCCCATCGCGCCCTGGTAGCGGCCGCGGTCCCGCAGCGGGATCACCTCACCGATCAGCGCCATGGCGGTCACCATGAGCCCGCCGCCGCCGATGCCCTGCAGCGCGCGTGCGGCGACCAGCATGCCCATCGAGCTCGAGAGCCCACACAGCACCGATCCGGCGATGAAGAAGACGACGGCCGCCTGGAACACCCGCTTGCGGCCGAACAGGTCACCGAACTTGCCGACGAGGGCGGTGGCGATGGTCGAGGCCAGCAGGTAGCTGGTGACCACCCACGATTGATGGCCTGCGCCACCAAGATTGGCGACGATGGTGGGCAGCGCGGTCGCCACGATCGTCTGGTCCAACGCGGCCATCAGCATGCCGAGCAGGACCGCAACGAAGATGAAATTGCGCCGTTGCGGGTCGACCGCGACATCCTTGGGCCCGGAATCCGAAGCGCGGCCGGCCGGAGCCGGCGCTGGTGTCGCCCTCGTCATGCCCGCCTTCCCACGGATTTCGATGGTATTGAGTGCCCACGGTCAACCCGTGGCAACCAAAACCGCGAAAGGCGTGCGCGGCGTTAGCTCGGCGGCCTCGAGACGCACTGCGCCGAGTAGAGCTCCACGCCGAGCTTGTCCATCAGCTCCAGCTGCGTCTCGAGGTAATCGATGTGCTTCTCCTCGTCCGCCACGATCTCTTCCAGCAAGTTGGCGCTCGTGGTGTCCTGCTTCTCGCGGCACATGATGATGCCGGGCTTGAGCCGGTCCATCACCTCGTACTCGATGGCCAGGTCGGCCTCGAACTGTTCGCGCAGGGTCTGGCCGATGCGCAGCGAGAAGAGCCGCTGGTAGTTGGGCAACCCGTCGAGCAGCAGAATGCGGTCGGTGATCGCCTCGGCGTGCCGCATCTCATCGAAGGACTCGGCCCGGGTGTGCTCGGCGAGCTCGGTGAAGCCCCAGTTGTCCTGCATTTTGGAATGCAGGAAATATTGGTTGATCGCGGTGAGCTCGCCGGTCAGCTGCTCGTTGAGCAAGCGCAAAACATCCGGATCCCCTTGCATGATCACTCCCCTGCGGTGAC
>NZ_LZJG01000359.1:0-1471 GCF_001667785.1 Mycobacterium sp. E3247
CAGGCGCTGGCCGCCACGGTCGGCGCCGGCGCCACCGCCGAACTGGGCGCCATGCGCATCAGCGAGGAGATCGACGCGCTCGAGGTGATGAGCATCCGGTCGATCCCCTTCCTGGCGTCCACCCGGGTCGTGGCGGGCCTGATCGTGATCATCCCGCTCTACGGGTTGGCGATGACGATGGCCTTCCTGTCCCAGCAGGTCACCACGGTCTTCTTGTACGGGCAGTCCATCGGCACGTACAACCACTACTTCCACACCTTCCTGCGCCTCAACGACGTGGCCTGGTCCTTCGCAGAGGTGATCCTGGTCGCGGTGGTCGTGATGACCACCCACTGCTACTACGGCTACACCGCCACCGGCGGGCCGGTCGGCGTTGGCGAGGCGGTGGGCCGGTCGATGCGGTTGTCGTTGATCACGATCGTCGTGGTGGTCGTTCTCACCGCGATGGCGGTGTACGGCAAAACCCCGAACTTCAACCTCACCGTGTAGCCGCCATGACCACCCCGGTGAAGCAGAACCCGCAACGCATACCTCCGTACCGGACGGCGGCTTTGGTGTTTTTGGTCGTCGCCGCGGTGGTGCTGGGGTTCGTGTGGTTGCAGTTTCGCGGCCGGCTCTCGCCGACGACACACTTGACGATGTTGGCTCCCCGGGCCGGTCTGGTGATGGATCCGGGGTCGAAGGTCACCTACAACGGCGTGGAAGTCGGCCGGGTGGCCAGCATTTCGGAGGTCGAACGGGACGGCACACCGGCGGCCAAATTCGTCTTGAACGTGAATCCGAAATGGATCGAGCTCATTCCGGCCAACGTGGACGCCAACATCAGGGCGACCACGGTGTTCGGCAACAAGTACGTCTCGCTGACCTCGCCGAAAAACCCGGCGGCGCAACCCATCACACCGGAGCACGTGATTGACGCGAGGTCGGTGACAACCGAGTTCAATACGCTGTTCGAGACACTGACCACGATCACGGAAAAGATCGATCCCGTCAAGGTGAACCTGACGCTGGCGGCGGCCGCGCAGGCGTTGACCGGGTTGGGCGACAAGTTCGGGCAGTCGATCGTCAACGCCAACGCCATCCTCGACGACATCAATCCGCAAATGCCGCAGATCCGGCATGACATTCAGCAGCTGGGGGTCCTGGGCGACATCTACGCCAACGCCGCACCGGATCTGTTGGACGCCCTCAACAACGCGGTGATCACCGCACGCACGGTGCACCGGCAGGAAAACGACCTGGACGCAGCGTTGTTGGCCGCGGCCGGGCTGGGCAACACCGGCGCCGACGTCTTCGCCCGCGGCGGGCCCTACCTACAGCGGGGGGCCGCCGATCTGGTGCCCACCGCCGGCCTGCTCGACACCTACAGCCCGGAGTTCTTCTGCACCATCCGCAACTACTACGACGAAGAACCCCATGCCTATGAGACGACCGGCGGCGGCAACGGATACGCGCTGAGAACCATGACCGA
>NZ_LZJG01000360.1:0-618 GCF_001667785.1 Mycobacterium sp. E3247
GCCCGGGCGATCTCGCGAATCGTGGTGCGCGAATAGCCATTCTCGGCCACACATCGCATCGCGGCGGTGATGATGCGGGCCCGGGTCTGCTCACCGTCGGCACCCACCGGCCGACCCAATTGCGGCGGCGTGACGCTCATGCGGCGGGAAGCCCGCCGCAGCTCCGTCCATCACGCACTACGCACCTCCGCGGCGAAGCCGGAACTAATCGATCACTCGATTATATTCGACCGTGTCGGGGACCGGGAGCCGGCGGACGGGACGCGCGAGTGAGGACAGCATGGTGACGCGGGCGCAACGGGGACGTCCGGTCGGCGCCAGCGGCGAGGAGACGCGGCAGCGGATCGTCGTTGCCACCATGCGATGTGTGGCCGAGAATGGCTATTCGCGCACCACGATTCGCGAGATCGCCCGGGCGGCCGACGTCACCAGCGGCAGCCTGTACCACTACTTCCCGAACAAGTCCGAATTGCTGGACGCGGCCGTCGAGGACATCGAACGCATGGCGGTGCCGCGGCTGCGAGCCGCCGCCGCGGGTCCCGGCGGCGTGGTCGATCGCCTCGCGGCGGTGCTGGACGAGGCGAGCCGGCTGATGCGCGAGCATCCGCATCTGGCCGC
>NZ_LZJG01000361.1:0-38604 GCF_001667785.1 Mycobacterium sp. E3247
CTTCGCGGTCGGCCCCGGCCACGATCTGCTCGCAGAGCGCGTCGATCGCGCCGATCGCCAGCGCGGCGCCGCTGCCGCGCACCTGCCCCACGGCGGCCCCCATGCTCTCGACCCGCGGCATCTGCTCGGGCCGCGCGCCGCGCTCGGCGCACGCCTCCGGGCTCCAGCGCGTCCCGTCGAACAGCGGGTAGGCGGTCGCGGCGGTGGCGAAGTCGATCACCGACTCGCCGGCCAGCGCGTGGTTGGCCACCGCCGGCGCCGGCCAGTAGCCGGCCGCACCCGGCGCCCTCGCCGCGGTCCAGCGCAGGAACTCGGCCGCCTCGCCCAGGGCCGGCAGCGGCTGCGCGTCCTGATCCGGCGTCCGGCCGCGTTCGTCGCCGTACAGCAGTCCGGGCGTCACCGGCACGCCCGCGGCATCGACGGCCGTCAGCGACGGCACCATCGCCGACACGGCCACCGCGCGGACGTCCGGTCCGCCCAGCCGTTCCAGCGCCGCCAACGGTCCCCGCCGCCACGCCTCGTCGGCGTCGTGCTCGAGCCGGTTCGGCGCCGGCACCCGCAGCTGGTGCGGGATCCGCGCACGCGCCGTCACCCGGCCGTCGGCGTCCGCGGCGACCGCCTTGACCGCGGTGCTGCCGACGTCGACGCCGATTGTGACGTCTTTGCGTGACACGGGCGTCACCGTACGCCAGCATTGGGGTTCGTGACGTCAAGACCGCGCGCGCTGGTGACCGCGCCCCTGCGGGGGCCGGGGTTCACCAAGCTCCGGGAGCTGGCGGACGTGGTCTATGACCCCTGGATCGAGCAGACCCCGCTGCGGATCTACGGCGCCGAGCAACTGGCCGAACGCATCGCCGCGGAACGCGCCGATGTCGTTGTGGTGGAAAGTGACTCCGTGGCCGGGCCGGTGTTCGAGCTGGGCCTGCGGGTGATCGCCTCGACCCGCGGGGACCCCAACAACGTCGACATCGCCGGGGCCACCGCGGCCGGTGTGCCGGTGCTGAACACCCCGGGCCGCAACGCCGACGCGGTCGCCGAGATGACGGTGGCCCTGCTGCTCGCCGCGACCCGGGGGCTGCTGCCCGCGGACGCGGATGTCCGCAGCGGCAACATCTTTCGCGACGGCACCATTCCCTATCAGCGGTTCCGCGGCTGGGAGATCGCCGGGCGCACCGCCGGGTTGGTGGGCCTGGGCGCCGTCGGCCGCGCCACCCGGTGGCGGCTGACCGGGCTGGGCATGCGCGTCATCGCCCACGACCCGTACAACAACGACGCGCGGCACGGCCTCGACGAGCTGCTGGGTGAGGCGGACGTCGTCTCCCTGCACGCGCCCGTCACCGACGACACCGTCGGCATGATCGGTGCGCCGCAGTTCGCCGCCATGCGCGACGGCGCGGTCTTCCTCAACACTGCCCGCGCTCAGCTGCACGACACCGACGCGCTCGTCGAGGCCCTGCGCGGCGGCAAGGTGGCGGCCGCCGGACTGGACCACTTCGTCGGCGAATGGCTGCCCACCGATCACCCGCTCGCCGGCATGCCCAACGTCGTGCTGACGCCCCACATCGGCGGCGCCACGTGGAACACTGAGGCACGGCAGGCGCAGATGGTGGCCGACGACCTCGAAGCGTTGCTGGCCGGCGACCCGCCCGCGCACATCGTCAACCCGGAGGTGCTTGCCTCATGAAATCGGTCCCCCACCCCGAGACCGCGGTGCTGGACGCGGCCAAGGACATGCTGCGCCGGGGCCTGGTCGAGGGCACCGCCGGCAACATCTCCGCTCGGCGCCCCGACGGCAACATCGTCATCACGCCGTCGTCGGTCGACTACCGCGACATGCAGTTCGACGACCTTGTTCTGGTCGACCCGGACGGCGCCGTGTTGCACGCGGCCGACGGCCGCTCGCCGTCGTCGGAGATGCAGCTGCACCTGGCCTGCTACCGCGCGTTCGACGACGTCGGCAGCGTCATCCACAGCCATCCGGTGTGGGCGACGATGTTCGCGGTTGCGCACCAACCGATTCCGGCCTGCATCGACGAGTTCGCCGTCTACTGCGGCGGTGACGTGCGCTGCACCGAGTACGCCGCGTCCGGCACGCCCGACGTCGGCGCCAACGCGGTCAAGGCGCTCGACGGCCGGGGCGCCGCGTTGATCGCCAACCACGGCGTGGTGGCCGTGGGTCCGCGGCCGGACAAGGTGCTGCACATCACCGCCCTGGTGGAGCGCACCGCCCAGATCGTCTGGGGCGCAAGGGCCCTCGGCGGCGCGGTGCCCATCCCCGAGGACGTGAACCGCAACTTCGCCGGCGTCTACGGCTACCTGCGCGCGAACGCCTGATGCGCCCCGTCCGGTTCGGTGACGCGCGGGTGACGCGGGTGCTCGAGCTCCAATTCGACCTGGGGACACGATTTTTCCCGCACACCCCGGCGTCGGGTTGGCGGGACAACGCGGACCTGCTGGTGCCGGACTTCTTCGATCCCTCGACCGATCAGTGGCACATCGCGATCCAGAGCTGGGTGATCGAGGTCGACGGGCTGACCGTCGTCGTGGACACCGGAGTCGGCAACGACCGCCCGCGCCCGCACATGCCGCCCTTGGACCACCTGAACACCGACTTCCTCGCCGCGCTGCGGTCGGCGGGCGTCGACCGCGCCGCCGTGGATGTGGTGGTGAACACCCACATCCACTCCGACCACGTCGGGTGGAACACCATGCTCGACAACGACACCTGGGTACCGACGTTTCCCAACGCCCGATACCTGTTGCCCGCAAAGGACTTTCATTTCTTCGCGCCCGACGGGCCCGCGGCGCGGCGGACGCCGCGCACCGACGAGGAAGCGGCCCAGCAGCAAGGCGACCGGCTCGTGTTCGCCGACAGCGTGGCGCCCATCGAGGAAACGGGTCAGCTCGTCGGATGGTCGGATGACTACCAGATCAGCCGGTCGCTGCGGCTGCGGCCCGCACCGGGGCACACCCCGGGCTCCTCGGTGCTGTGGCTGGATGCGGGTGAGCCCGCGGTCTTCGTGGGCGACCTCACCCATAGCCCGCTGCAACTCCGTCGACCCGCCGACGCCTGCGCCTTCGACGTCGACGCGCCGGCCGCCGCCGCCACCCGCCGCCGGGTCTTCACCGAGGCGGTCCGGGCGAAAGCGGCCGTGCTCCCCGCGCACTACCCCGGCTGCGGCGGCGCGACGATCCGCGCCGACGAGGACCGCTTCGACGTCGACCACTGGTTGGGCTTCGAATCCCTCTGACGGCTATGGCGTTTCGGGTTGATTGACTCGAAGTCTGCGGAACAGTCTCATCCGGTGGACGTTGACCCGATAGAACAGGCCCGGAAACCGGCGGTACAGGTGCCAGATGACCTGAACCACAGCGGGAAACACGATCAGCGGTCGATTCCGCTCCGCGCCACGCAGGATCGCACGGGCCGCGGCCTCAGCGCTCATCTGGGGCATCAGATAGTGGGTGCGCCGACTCAACGTCGCCACCTGCTCGCGCGGCATGTTGACCACGACCATGTTGTCGTAGATCTTCGTCTTCATGTCGCCCGGACATGCTGCACTCACCTTCACGCCGAGGTCGACTCCCTCAGCCCGCAGGGAGAGCGAAAGGCCGACGATCCCATGCTTGCTGGTGCAGTATGCGGCGTTGCCCGGCTGGGGAACCAGCCCGCTCAGCGAGGAAACGTTGATGATGTGCCCATGGCCCTGGCGCGCCATTGCCCGGTAGGCGTGCACCGTCCCGTACACCACACCCAGCAGGTCGACATCGAGCACACGACGCCATTGCTGCATCGACAGGTCTCGCGAATCCCCGCCGATCGCGATGCCGGCGTTGTTGATCATGTAGTCGATGCGCCCGTATTCGGAGACGGTGTTCTCGATCAGCTCCGCCATCGCGATCGGGTCGGCCACGTCGACGGGCACGGCCACAGCCGATGTGCCGGCCTGCGCCAGGCGCTGGGCCACCTGACGTGCTGCGTCGCCGTCGATGTCGGCGACCACGACCGTCGCGCCTCGGCGCCCGAGTTCCTCGCATAAAGCTTCGCCCAGACCCATTCCGCCGCCGGTGACGATCGCCACGGCGTCCTCGAAGTTCGTGAACCGTTGCATGGCCGGGGCCCCTCCGATGCATTACTACACTCGCTATAATATTACTCTTGATATAAGTTTTTGGAAGGAGTCGCGACGGCAAGCGAGATGACCCTGCGGGAACGCAAGCGACGGCAGACTAGGCAGGAGCTGATCGGCGCGGCGATGCGACTGTTCGAGGAGAAGGGTTACGAGCAGACCACGGTCGCCGAAATCGCTTCGGCCGCAGGTGTGTCCACAAAGACGTTCTTCAATTACTTCGCGAGCAAGGATGAGGTCCTCTTCCCCCACCTCGCCCGCCGGATCGACACCGCGGTGGCGCTCATCGATCAGCGCGGATCCGATGATCGATTGGCCGATGTCCTCCTGGCAGCGATGCAACACATGTTGGCCGATGCCCTCACCGAGGAAGTCGAGGGCGGCCTGACCGCGGTGCGGTTGCCGATGATCCTGTCGGTACCCGCCGTCCAAGCGGCCACCCTGCACCGATACTTCCTGGCCGAGACCCGATTGGCCGGGGCGCTCCATGGCGCCTATTCCGACGTGCTCGACCCGGCGGCCGCTGCCGCCGTCGTCGGCTCGGTCATGGGGGCCGCGATCGCCGCGGCACTCGTCTGCCTGCAAGGCGGCGGCACGACTGCACAACTGCGCGCCGCGGTTGAACACGCCATCGATATCACGATGCGCGGCGTGGGCAATCTCCCCACTACGTAGCGTCTCGCCACCGGCGGGGCGAGACGCCGTGCGCCCGGCTGAACAGCCGGCTGAAATAGCCGGGATCGGACATTCCGACCCGCCGGGCGACCTCCCGGATGGGCAGGCCGGTTTCGGCGAGCAACCCGCGGGCCGCGGCCATGCGACGGTCGGTGATCCACTCGCCGACGGTGCGCCCGGTGCGGCGCCGCACGACGGTGGTCAGGTGTCCGGGTGTCACGCCGAGTTCGCCCGCAACGTCGCGCAGCGACAACGGCTCGGCGTGACGCCGGTCGATCGAATCGAATACCTCGGCCAGCAGCGGCTCGCCCGCGCGGCGCAGCTCGGCCACCGCCGGGCCCGCCAGCCGCGCGAGGTCGATCAACAGCAGCGTCAGATGCGCCAGCGCGGCCTGCCGATAGCCGTCCTGCCGCGCGAGCAGCTCGGCTTCGATCGACCGGATCGCGGCGTCCCATGCCGGTCGCCGCGCGGCCGGCACCTGCAGCCGCAGGATGCCGCCGGTGTGCCCGTGCAGGAACGGGAACAGCAGCGGGTGTCCTCGCCACGCCGGCCAGGGCGATCGCCCGTCCTCGCCCAGGGCGGCGGGGTCGAAGAACACCGCGACACCGTCGTCGAGGTCTTCCAGGCGGCCGGGGTCGAGCACCTCACCCGCGGCCGCCACGTAGACGAGCGAGGGCGACGGGAGGTACCAGAGCGCCGGGAAGTCGTGGATGTGGCGACCGCGGTCGACGAAATCCTCGGGGCCGGACCGCACCACCGCGACCGGGGGCGTATCCGGATCGGTCCGGTATGCATAGACCGGCACCCCGGCGCGCTGACGAACCATCCGAGCCGGTCGCGTCATATCGCCAAAAATAGTCCTACTTTGACCGAGGATCGACCAATTCTTGACCTTGCCAGCGGTTCACCATGGATTATGTGACGAAACATCATCCACATGACTATCTACCCGCCGCCGGCCATGACGCGCTGCTGCCGACCTACGACCTGATATCGCGCCTGCTCGGCATGAGAAGGGTCCACGACGCGCTCCTCGCGCAGGCCGAACTCGACGACTGCCGCCATGTCCTGGAAATCGGCTGCGGCACAGGCAATCTCATCATTCGGGCGAAACGTTCCCATCCCCACCTGGAGGTGATCGGATGCGATCCCGACCCGCGCGCGCTGGACCGGGCGAAACGAAAGGCGGTCGGGATCCGCTTCGAGCAGGGCTACGCCGAACGGCTCCCCTACGCCGACGGCGAATTCGACCGGGTGCTGTCGTCGATGATGCTGCACCACATCGCTGACGACGCGAAAAACGCTGCGGCGGCCGAGGTTTTCCGGGTCCTTCGCCCCGGCGGCCGGCTGCACCTGGTCGACATCGGCGGCGACATGACCGACGACCACGGCCTGCTGGCGCGGCGAATCAGGCGCAACCACCACGCGGCAGCCAACCTCGGCGACGCGATCCCGCGACTGCTGCGTGGGGCGGGGTTCGAGTGCACCGAGGTCGCATCGACGCGGCACCGCATCCTCGGACAATTGAATTACTATCGCGCCACCCGCCCCGCCTAGGCCGCCGGTTACGGTTGGTGCCATGGCCCCCTACCGCGTGGTTCAGTGGTCCACCGGCAACATCGGGAAGCGAGCGCTCGGCATCCTGCTCGACCGCGACGACTTCGAGGTGGTGGGCGTGCACGCGCATGGGGCGGGGAAAGTGGGGCGCGACGCGGGGGTGCTCGCGGACCGGCCCCCGACCGGCGTCACCGCGACGGGCGACGTCGACGCGCTGCTCGACTTGGCCCCGGACTGCGTGAACTACATGCCGCGCGCCATCGACTACGAACTGGTGGAAAGGATGCTGCGCCGCGGCATCAACGTGGTCACCACCGGGGATTTCCTGACCGGCACCCACCACCCGGTTGAACGCCCGGCCCTCGAGGAGGCGGCCCGACGGGGCAACGCGACCTTCCTGGGGACGGGATTCGAGCCCGGCTTCATCAACGTCGTCGCCGGGTTCCTCACCGGCGCGTGCCGACGGGTGCACAGCGTCAAACTCGTCGAAACGTTGGACTGCACAACCTATCCCATACAGGACGTCTGGAAGGTGCTCGGATTCGGCAAGCCACCGCGCGAGCGGGTGACGCACCTCGACCCGGCGACGCAACGATACGGCCTCGGCTACTTCGAGACGCTGGACATGATCGCCACCATGCTGGGCACCGAGCTCGACTCCAAGGAGGCATTGGTCGAGCCCGCGGTGCTGACCCGGGATCTGGATCTGGGCTGGGTGAAATACGCCGCCGGCACCGCCGGGGGCCAGCGCCGCACCTATCGCGGCTACCGCGGGGGCCGTCCGGTGGTCGAGCTCGCCATCTGCTGGACCATGAGCGACGACGCGCTGGACCCGCGATGGACCGACCCCAAGGGTTTCAGCGTGGTGATCGAAGGCGAGCCGCGCGTGGACGCGACGATCCGGTTCGGCAAACCCGGCGAGGACGTGATGACCGTGTTGATGGACAGCACCGCCGTCGCGGCGGTCAACGCCATACCGTTCCTCTGCGACGCGCAACCGGGCGTCATCACGCCGATCGATCTGCCCGTCACCGGATCCCGGGGCGCCCTGCTCTAACGCTGGTCGCGTTCAGGGGGCCGTCAGCCCGGTTGCCGCCGACCGGCGGAAGCGTACAGTGGTGGCAGCTTGTTATATCGGCTAAATATTAGCCTAACTACTTCTGAACGGGGCGAGCATGACTTCCACCAGGTACGAGGGCGACACCTGGGACCTGGCATCCAGCGTCGGGGTGACCGCGACGATGGTCGCCGCCGCCCGCGCCGTCGCGACCCGCGCCGAGCGTCCGCTGATCAACGACCCGTTCGCCGAGCCGCTGGTGCGGGCCGTCGGCGTGGACCTGCTCACCCGGCTGGCGACCGGCGAAGTGAGCCCGGACGAGCTCAACGACGCGCACGACGGCGCGACGGGGTCCGCCGGCGCGATGTCCCGGATGGCCGACAACATGGCGGTGCGCACGAAGTTCTTCGACGAATTCTTTCTGAACGCGACGCGCGCGGGAATCACGCAGGCGGTGATTCTGGCCTCGGGGCTGGACGCCCGCGCCTACCGGCTGGCGTGGCCCGCCGGGACCGTCGTGTACGAGGTCGACCAGCCGCAGGTCATCGACTTCAAGTCGCGCACCCTGGCCGAACTGGGCGCCACGCCGACCGCCGAGCGGCGCGTGGTGGCCATCGACCTGCGTGACGACTGGCCCGCCGCGCTGCGGGCCGCCGGCTTCGACCCGGCCCAGCCCGCCGCCTGGAGCGCCGAGGGCCTGCTCGGCTATCTGCCGCCGGAGGCGCAGGACCGACTGCTGGACACCATCACCGAACTCAGCGCACCGGGCAGCCGGTTGGCCGTCGAGAGCGCGCCCAGCCCCGAGCCCGGCGACGAGCACAAGATGAAGGAGCGCATGCAGCAGATCTCCGAACGCTGGCGTGCGCACGGCTTCGACCTCGACATGGCGGGGCTGGTCTACTTCGGGGAACGCAACGAGGCGGCCCCCTACCTGCGCGACCAGGGCTGGGCGCTGAACGGCGTCAGCATCCGGGAGTTGTTGTCGGCCAACGGGCTTCCGCCGCTCAAGGACGACGACATGCGCATGGGTGAAGTGCTTTACGTCAGCGGCACGTTGGACGAAGAAACAGGAGCCATTGCATGACTGTGGAATCGGGACGCACAGAAGGCGACAGTTGGGGCCCCGGGCACAGCGTGGGAGCGACGGCCACCATGGTGGCGGCCTCCCGCGCGGTGGCGTCGCAGGGCCCCGATGCGCTGCTCGACGACCCGCTGGCCGAGCCGCTGGTCCGCGCCGTCGGCCTGGAGCCCTTCATCCGCATCGTGGACGGGCAGGTCGATTTCGAGGACGACCCGCTGTTCAACCGCAAGGCCCGGGCCGAGCAGATCACGGTTCGCACCCGCTTTTTCGATGACTTCTTCACCGGCGCCACCAAAGACGGTGTGCGACAGGCGGTGATCCTGGCCTCCGGCCTGGACACCCGCGCCTACCGCCTGACGTGGCCGGCGGGCACCGTCGTCTACGAGATCGACCAGCCGCAGGTCATCGCGTTCAAGACCGACACGCTGGCCGGGCTCGGCGCCGCCCCGACCGCCGAGCGCCGCGCGATCGCCATCGATCTGCGCGACGACTGGCCGGCCGCGTTGCGCGAAGGCGGGTTCGACGTGACGCAGCCGACCGCGTGGAGCGCGGAAGGGCTGCTCCCCTACCTCCCGCCCGAGGCCCAGGACCGGCTGTTCGACAACATCACCGCGCTCAGCGCCCCGGGCAGCCGGCTGGCCACCGAGCACGTGCCCGACCCCAACGCGTTCTCCGACGAGCGGTTGCAGCGCATCAGCGAACGGTGGCAGCGCTTCGGCTTCAACCTCAACGCGGCCGACCTGTTCTACCGCGGGGAACGCAACGTCGTCGCCGACTACTTGACCGGCCAGGGCTGGCGGGTGACCGCACATCCGGCCCGGGAGTTGTACGCCCAGAACGGGTTTGAATTCCCCGAGGACGAGATGTCGGCCACCTTCGGCGAGTTGAGTTACGTCGCCGCGACACTGGCGTAGCGGATTGACTAGGGTTTCGCCTATGTCACGCGCTCACGACGACGAGTGGGACCTGGCGTCCAGTGTGGGCGCGACGGCGACCATGGTGGCCGCCGGGCGCGCCATGGCGACGAGGGATCCCCGCGGCCTGATCCACGACCCGTTCGCCGAACCGCTGGTGCGCGCGGTGGGGGTGGACTTCTTCACCAAGATGATGGACGGCGAGCTCGACCTGGACGCGATCGAGAACGCTTCGCTGGTCCGCGTGCAGGCCATGGTCGACGGAATGGCTGTGCGCACCAAGTACTTCGACGACTACTTCGTCAAGGCGACGGCGCACGGAATCCGGCAGGTGGTGATCCTGGCCTCCGGGCTGGACTCGCGCGCGTACCGGTTGCCGTGGCCGGACGGCACGGTGGTCTACGAGATCGACCAGCCCCGCGTGATCGAGTTCAAGACCACCACGTTGGCCGGCATCGGCGCCGAACCGACGGCGACGCGGCGCACCGTGCCGATCGATCTGCGCGCCGACTGGCCGGCCGCGCTGAAGGCGGCCGGATTCGACACCACCGCCCCGACCGCGTGGCTGGCCGAGGGTCTACTGATCTATCTGCCCCCGGAGGCCCAGGACCGGCTGTTCGACAACATCACCGCGCTCAGCGTCCCCGGCAGCACGATCGCCACCGAATTCGTACCCGGCATCGTCGATTTCGATGCCGACAAGGTGCGGGAGATGTCGGGTTCCTTCCGCGAGCACGGCGTGGACATCGACATGGCATCGCTGGTCTACGCCGGCGAACGCAACCACGTCGTGGACTACCTGCGGTCCAAGCACTGGGCCGTCGAAGGCACGACCCGCACCGAGCTGTTCGCGCGCCAGGGCATCGAGGCGCCCGCCCCGGAAAACGACGACCCGCTCGGCGAGATCATCTTCATCAGCGGCGGGCTCACCGCCTAGGTCCTCAGAACCGCGACTGCCCCGGCCACAACACCGTGGCGCCGCCCAGCGACTGTTCGACGTTGTCCAGGATGCCGCCGACCGTGTGTCCGAGCAGGGCGGCCAGTGCGTCCGGCAACGACGCGGCGGCCGGTTGCGACGAGGCCCGGGGGCGCACCATGTCCAGCAGCGAGGAGCCCGGATAGCTGACGACGCGCACTTCGCCGTCCACGTCAAGGCCGGCCAGCACCTTCGCCCGGCGCACCGCGGTGCGGAAGCCGCCGAGCTCGTCGACCAGCCCGTGCTTGAGGGCGTCGGCGCCGGTCCAGATTCGTCCCTGCGCAACGCGATCGACGGCTTCGGCGGTCAGGTTTCGCGCTTCGGCGACGCGCCGCACGAAGTCCGCGTAGAACAGGTCCGCCTCGGCTTCCCTGTGGGCCTGCTGCTCCGGTGTGAAGGGCGCGTCGATCGACCACGCGTCGGCGTTGGCGTTGGTGCGCACGGTATCCGACCCCACCCCCAACCGCTCCAACAGATCTCGGATCACCAGCTTGCCGGTGATCACCCCGATCGACCCGGTGACGGTCGCCGGGTTGGCGATGATCACGTCGGCCCCCATCGAGACGTAGTAACCGCCGGAAGCGGCGACCGCACCCATGGAGGCCACCACCGGCTTGCCACGCTTCCGCGCCCTGGTCACCTCGCGCCAGATGCTTTCCGACGCGGTGATCGTGCCGCCGGGACTGTTGACACGCAGCACGATCGCGGACACCGACTCGTCGGCGGCCGCCTCCCGCAGCGCCGCCCCCATGGTGTCACCGCCGGCGGTGGTGGCGCCGAACGGCAGGAACCCGGGACCACCGCGCCCGTCGACGATCATGCCGTCGAGGGTGATGACGGCCAGGGTCGGCTTGGGCCGCCGGCCCGGAACCGGCGGTTTGGGCGGCGTCAGCCGCGGGCGGGCCGCACCGGCGTAGCGCGTCAGGTACAGCCGCGGCGGGTCGGTGTCATCCGAAACATCTTTCACGCCAACCATTTCCGCGATGCGCGCGTATGCCTCGTCGCGGAATCCGATCCGGTCGAGCAGGCCGGCGGCCACGGCGTCGTCGCGCAGCAGCGGGGCGCGGTCGGCCAGCGCGTCGAGCGTCGCGGGGTCGAGCTTGCGCGAATCGGCGATCGCCCGCCAGACCTCCTCCTGCAGGCTTTCCAGCATCCGGGTGACGGCCTCGCGGTGGGCCGCGGTGAAGCCGTGTTCGGTGAAACGGTTTGCCCACGACTTGTATTGGCCGCGCGCGACGAACTGGGGTTCGATGCCCGCCTTGTCGAACGCGTCGCGCAGGAAGGTGGCGTTGCTGGCGAAGCCGATCAGCCCGACGCTTCCCGAGGGCTGCATCCAGACCTCGCCGAACGCCGAGGCCAGGTAGTAGGACAGCGTGCCCGGGTAGGTTTCGGCCCAGGCCAGCGACGGCTTGGCGGCGCTGAACGCCGTGATGGCCTCCCGCAGTTCCTGCACCGCCGCCGGCGGCGACGCCGCAAGCTGCACCCGGGCGATCAGCCCGGCGACCCGCGCGTCCTCGGCCGCGCGGTGGATGGCGGCGACCGCGTCGCGCAGCGCCATCGGCCGCCCGCCGGTGAAGATCGCCAGCGGGTCGAACCCCGTGGCCTCCGGCGGCGCCGAACGCAGGTCGAGCTCGAGCACGCAGCCGTTGGGGACGCCGTGGTGGCGGGCGGTGTCGACTCGCTCGGCCAGCGCGCGTACGTCGTCGACCCCGGGAATCGAGGGCAGGAAGGCGAACATGTTTGCAGCGTACCGACAGCGCCGCCGTACGGTGGTGGGGTGAGGTTCGCCATCGCCATCCCCCAATTCGACTACGACCGGTTCGACGCCGAGGGGCTGCGCGGCTATCTCGCCCGCGCCGAGGAACTCGGCTTCGAGGCCGGCTGGGTGCTCGAACAGATCATCGGTGAGGCGCCGCTGCTGGCGCCGCTGGAGCTCTTGGCCTACTGCGCGGCCTGCACCGAGCGCCTCCGCCTGGGGGTGGCCGTCCTGGTGACGTCACTGCACGACCCGCTGCAGCTGGCCTCGTCCGTCACCGCAGTCGACCGACTCAGCCACGGCCGGCTGGACGTCGGCGTCGGCACCGGCGGCGGCTTCCGCAGGTTCGCCGCGTTCGGCGTCGAAAAGTCCACGTACATCTCGTATTTCACCGAGGGCCTGGAGCTGATGAAGGCCGCCTGGTCCGACGAACCACGGATCACCTTCCATGGGCACTTCCGCGACGTCGACGACGTGCCGATCCAGCCCAAACCGCTGCAGCGGCCCCATCCGCCCATCTGGTTCGGCGGCCTGGCCCCCAAGGCCCTGGCCCGGGCGGTGCGCCACGGCGATTCGTTCCTGGGCGCCGGCTCGTCGACCACCGAGGCGTTCGCCGGAGCCGTCACCGTGGTGCGCCGCGAACTGGACGAACAGCAAAAAGACGCAGCGCATTTCACCATCGGCAAACGCGTTTACCTCATGGTCGACGACGATGCGGCGCGGGCCCGCGAGCGGGTGCTCGAAGGGCTGCGCCGCATCTACGGCAGAATGCCGGGCGTCGAAGACGTGCCGGTGTCGGGCACGCCCGAGGACGTGGTGCGCGGGCTGCGCGAGGTGATCGACGCCGGCGCCGAGTACCTGTTGCTCAATCCGGTCGGCGTCGACGTACCCGAGAACCGCGAACAGATGGAACGCCTTGCCGCGGAAGTGATTCCGCAGCTGAGCTAGGCGTGGTGATCGGCTCGCAGCATCGCCGCAGCGCGCTCACCGATGATGACGCAGGGCGCCTGAGTATTGCCTGTGGTGACGCGGGGCATGATGGAGCCGTCGGCGATGCGAAGGCGTTCTATCCCATAGACTTTAAGTGCGCCGTCGACGACGGACATGGTGTCTTGCCCCATCTTGGCCGATCCGCTTTGGTGCCAGTAGCTCGAGGCGGCGTCGCGGATGAACCGCTCGAGTTCGGCACCCTTGAGGTTGCCCGGCATGACTTCACGTTTGGTGAACGCGCGCAGCTCAGCTGAGTTCGCCACGGCTCGGCACAGTTCCACGCACGCGATCGCCGCCTTCACATCGTCAGGGTGAGACAAGATGTTGGCGTGGATCTCGACCGGGTCGAGCGGGCTCGCACCGGTCAGCCGTATCTCGCCGCGGCTCTTGGGTTGCACCAGGCCGCCGAACAGATTCCAGCCCGTCTCGGGCGGACGGAACCTGGCCGTGTTCTCGGCGCTGGACGACTTTGGGAACTCCGCTTGACACGTCTGCAGGTCGGGCGAGTCGAGGTCGGGGTCGCTGGTCCAAAAATACGTTGCCTCGACGCCATTGTTGTGGGGTGGCAGCGGCTGTCGGTATTCCCAGACGCAGTCGAACCCGACGTGGTCTTGCAAATTCTTGCCCACGCCGGGCAGGTGCTGCACGACGGGGATGCCGTGCCGCTGAAGTTGGGCCTCGTCGCCGACACCCGATTGCATCAGCACTTTGGGGGTGTTGATCGCACCGAGCGATAGCACCACCTCTCTTGCGGCGCCGACGTGATGCACGCCGCCGTTGTGAGTGAATTCCACACCGGTCGCCTGTTGACCGTCGAACATCAACCGGGTCACCAACGCAGCGGTCAGCACGGTCAGGTTCGGCCGGTCCATATAGGGAAAGACGTAGGACCGGAAGACGGATTGCCGGTAACCGTCGCGGAGACGAAGATCCGCGATCGCCGCGCCGCCACCCCCCTCCATCATCCGGCCGTTCTGGTTCTCGAAGGACGGGATTCCTACGGATTTCGCGCCCTCTACCATGGCGTGCGCGATCGGATTGGGATCGGGCGCGGGTTGAACGAAGACCGGTCCGCCGGTTCCCCGGTAGTCGGGATCGGGTGTGCCGTGCCAGTCCTCGACGGCACGATAAAGCTCGAGCACCGACTCGTAGTTCCACGCCGGATCGCCGGCTTGGTCGGCGAAGAAGTCCCAGTCATTTTTATGCCCGCGCGCCCAGATCATCACGTTGATGCTGGACCCGCCGCCGACGACCTTGCCCATCGACATCGGAATGGAGCGACCATTGAGTTCCGCACTGGGCTGCGAGAAGAAGTTCCAGTCCCGTTCACTGCCCAAGTTGAGTGGCCATTGGTCGGCCCTCATTATGGCCGGCGCGGTGTCCTCGCCACCGGCTTCCAGGAGTAGCACGCTGACGGCGGGGTTCTCGGCAAGCCGACGCGCCACCACCGATCCCGCAGAACCGGATCCGCAGACGATGAAGTCGTAGCGCGGCTTCAGCTGTGCGGCCAGTTTCTGCTGGTTGCGGCGCACCCGCTCGGCGAAGCCGGACCCGCGACCGTTCACCTCGATGAAATGGTCTGTGACGTCCTTCATTTCGCTACGTCCCGCAATGTCGCGAGGCTGAGATGGGACCGGAGCCACGCGCCGATCTCCGAGATCGCGTTGTCTACCTCGGGGACTCGGCCGGCGGCGACGATGAACGAATGCTGAGCGTCCGAGACGGCTCGCGCCAACACGTCGTTGCCGGCCGCCTGGGCACGACGGGCGAATTCCGCCGCCTCCCCGGCAAGGAGCTCGTCCGTTCCCCAGTACACCGCAATCGGTGGCAGCCCCGATAGGTCGGCGGTGAGCAGGTTCACCCGAGGGTCTTTCCAGCCCACAGCGGTTCCGTCCAGCCAGGCTGACCGGAAGAACTCCAGCAATGGGCGTGAAAGCAGCCGATCCCGATCGGCGTTGCCGGTGATCGTCTCGTTTGTGAGGGTCAAGTCCACCCACGGAGATATCGACACGATCGCCGCCGGCAGTGCGGCGCCTTCGTCACGTAGCCGCAGGGCCAGGCTGGTCGCGAGGTTGCCGCCCACCGAGTGACCAACGCTGGCAACGCGTTCGGGCCGAAAGCCTTGTTGCAGGAGCCAGTCATACGCCCTGCGAACGTCATCAAGCTGCGCGGGAAACTTGTGCTCCGGCGAACGGCGATAGTCGACCACGAGCGATCGGACTCCGGCCGCGGAGGCGACGTGCGCCGCGGCCTTGCGATCGGAGTGCATTGAGGCGACGACGCTGCCACCCAGATGGCTGTGCAGCAGCACGGCCTCCGGATCGCTATCGGCAGGGATGCACCAGAGCGCGTCCACGCCGCCTGCGCTCACCTCTTGGTAGGTGACGCCCTCCGGTTCTTTGGTCGCGACGTGCATCGTCTCGATGATGTCCCGCACCGTCGCCAGGTCGAGATCGGGATTGGACGACCGTGCGCTCAGCACGCCCAAGAATTCTGCGAATTGTTCTGCCTGCTTGCTTGCCATCAAGGTGCCTTTCTCGGAGTTGTCAGCTGGTCGTGTAGGCGTCGAGGTCGAACCGCTTGGTTTGGCTGCGGAAGCGAAAGGTGAAATCGGGCCACAGGGTGGTGTTGTTGCCGTGCGCATCGAGGTACCAGCTGGCGCACCCGCCGCTGTTCCACACCGACCCGGCGAGCTTGCGTTGAAGCTTGGCGTTGTAGACGTCTTGGACTTCACGTCGCACCTCAACGGCCTTGAGGCCGCGGGCTTTCATGGTGCCGATGGCGTCGACGATGTAATTGAGTTGGGATTCGATCATGTACACCATCGAGGTGTGGCCAACCGCGGTGTTGGGGCCGAGCATGAAGAACATGTTGGGAAAGCCGGCGATGGTGGTGCCTTTGTAGGCCTGCCGCCCTTTGTCCGCGCAGGTTTGGGCCAACGTGCGGCCGTCGGCGTCGCGGATGATGTCGAACATGGGTGAGTCGGTGACGTGAAAGCCCGTGGCCAGGACGATGGCGTCGGTCGCTCGGGCGACCCCGTCAACGGTGATGATGCGGTGGCCGTCGACCTCCCGGATACCTTCGGTGATCAGCTCCACGTGATCGCGGCCGAGGGTCGGATACCAGGCGTTGGACAGCAGCATGCGCTTGCAGCCGAGCCGGAAATCGGGAGTGACTTTGCGGCGCAGTTCGGGATCTTTGACTTCGGCGCGGATCTTGGCCCGCAGGGCCAGCTCTAGAGGAATCATCAGCCGGGGCGCCTTCGCCAGGCCGATGATCAGGGCCTCGCGGTTCACATAGATACCGGCCCGCATCAGGCGCGCGAGGCCGGGGACACAGCCGAATGCCCGTTGCTCGGCGCGCCGGAAGGGGCGCTCGTGCCGTGACAGCAACCAGGGCGCAGTGCGCTGGTAGACATCGATGTGGGCGGCGACGTCGGCGATGGCCGGCACGATTTGGACCGCCGAGGCGCCGGTGCCGACGACCGCGACCCGCTTGCCGCTCAGATCGAGGTCGTGATTCCAGCGCGCGGAATGGAACAGCTCGCCGTCAAACCTGTTGACGCCCGGGATGTTGGGCAGCGACGGCTCGGCCAGCGCCCCGAATGCCGAGATCACCATGTCGGAGGTGAGCCGACCCCGGTCGGTCAGCAGCTCCCATCTCCGCTGCCCGTCGTTCCAGGCCGCATCTTTGACCGCACACCCAAATACGTGACGGTCGAGGACACCGGAGTCACGCGCGACACCGCAGAGGTAGTCCTGGATCTCGGCTCGACTTGGCAACCACCGCGTCCAGTTCGGGTTGGGCGCAAAGGAATACGAGTAGAGATGGGAAGGCACATCGCACGCCGCGCCGGGATAGGTGTTGTCACGCCAGGTGCCGCCGACGTCGTCACCACGCTCGAGCACCAAGAAATCGTGGTGCCCCGCCTTGTCCAGTTGGATCGCGGCGCCCAATCCCGAGAAGCCGCTGCCGACGATGGCTATCGGCACATGCCGCGCAGCCGAATCACTGGTCATCAAACACTCCACCCGCGAAGCGTAGAATAACGTTCGTTACGATAACGGACGCTATCTTATGATTAGGCCAACGTCAAGGAGGACTGGTGAGATACCCACCGGATCAGAAGGCGCGTGCACGTAGCGCGCTGCTACAGGCTGGTGGTCGATCGTTGAAAACTAATGGCTTCAACGGCATTGGGGTGGACGGGTTGGCCGCTGCCGCCGGGGTGACGTCGGGCGCGTTCTACTCCAACTTTCGCGGCAAAGAAGCGATGCTCGAGGCCATCATCGATGCCGAGCTGGGCGAACCGTTCCTCTCGGATACCGATTCGATGGCACGTGAAGAGGGCCGAACGCGCCTCATCAGCTTTCTTCGCGAGTACATCAGCGCAGATCACAGCCTGGACCCGGCCGGAGGCTGTGTGATACCCGCGCTGAGCGCCGACGTTGCGCGCGCCGAAGCTCCCGTCAAAGACGCCTACGAACGCAAGATGAGGGCCACGGTGGACCGGGTTGCCGGATTGCTCGACGGAAGCCGGTCCGATAGACAGCGCCGGGCGTGGAGCATCCTCGCGTTGATGGTGGGCTCGATCGTGATCTCCCGCGCCATCCCCGAAGAGAGCCAATACCGAGCCGCACCAACCGATTCGGCGCTCAGCACGGCAATCGAGCTGATCGAGGAAACGGACGAAGCCGCAGGCTAGGACAGTTCGGTGGCCGAGCCGCCCGCCGCAGTGATCTTCTCGCGGGCGCTGCCGCTGAACTTGTGCGCGGTCAGGTCGACCTTGACGGTCAGCTTGCCGTCGCCGAGAACCTTGACCAACGCGTTCTTGCGGACAGCGCCTTTAGCCACCAGGTCGTCGACGCCGATGGAGCCGCCCTGCGGGAACAGCCGGTTGATGTCGCCGACGTTGACGATCTCGTACTCGGTGCGGAACCGGTTGCGGAAGCCCTTGAGCTTGGGCAGCCGCATGTGAATCGGCATCTGCCCACCCTCGAAGGTGGCCGGCACGTTCTTGCGGGCCTTGGTGCCCTTGGTGCCGCGGCCGGCCGTCTTGCCCTTCGAGCCCTCACCGCGACCGACCCGGGTCCGGGCGGTCTTCGAGCCGGGGGCCGGCTTCAGGTCGTGCAGCTTGATGGTCACTGTGCCTTCCCTTCGGGCGCCGACTCCACCACGACCAGGTGGTTGACCACCGCGATCAGGCCGCGGGTCTGTGGGTTGTCCTCACGGATCACCGAGTGGCGGATCCGTCGCAGGCCCAGGGTGCGCAGGGATTCCCGCTGCTTCCAGCGGGCCCCGATGGTGCTGCGCACCTGGGTGATCTTCAGTTGGCTCATTGCGGTGCCGTTCCCTCTCGCGCGGCACTGGCGGCCAGCGCTTCACTTTCCCGCCGCGCCCTCAGCATTCCGGCGGGGGCGACATCCTCGATGGGCAGCCCGCGCCGGGCGGCCACCTCCTCGGGACGCTGCAGCAGCTTGAGCGCGGTGACGGTGGCGTGCACCACGTTGATCGCGTTGTCGCTGCCCAATGACTTGGCCAGGATGTCGCGCACCCCGGCGCATTCCAGCACGGCACGCGCCGCACCCCCGGCGATCACACCGGTACCGGGGCTCGCCGGGCGCAGCAGCACCACGCCGGCGGCCGCTTCACCCTGGACGGGGTGCGTGATGGTGCCGCCAATCAGCGGCACACGGAAGAAGCCCTTGCGCGCCTCCTCGACGCCCTTGGCGATGGCGGCCGGAACTTCCTTGGCCTTGCCGTAGCCGACGCCGACCATGCCGTTGCCGTCACCCACGATGACCAACGCGGTGAAACTGAAGCGCCGACCGCCCTTGACCACCTTGGAGACGCGGTTGATGGCGACCACCCGCTCCAGGTAGTTGCTCTTGTCGCCGTCGCGCTCGCGGCCACGGCCGCCGCGGTCGCCGTCGCGCCGACCGCGGCTGTCGCGGTCACCGCGCGAGTCACGGCTGTCTGGGGCGCCTTGCCCGCCGGCCGACTGTTCCGCCATTATGCGGTCCTTCCAGTCTTGTTCGAGGTCTCGATCATCTAGAAACTCAATCCGTTCTCGCGTGCGGCATCGGCCAGCGCCGCGATCCGTCCGGCGTAGGTGTACCCGCCGCGGTCGAACACCGCGGTGTCGATACCGGCGGCCTTGGCGCGCTCGGCGATCAACTGGCCCACCCGCACGCTGCGGGCCTTCTTGTCCCCCTGCAGGCCGCGCACGTCGTCCTCGATGGACGACGCTGCGGCCACCGTGGTGCCGTTCTCGTCGTTGACCAGCTGCACGTGGATGTGGCGCGAGGATCGGTTGACGACGAGGCGCGGACGCTCCGGCGTGCCCTCGATCTTCTTGCGCAGCCGCGCGTGCCGACGCAGACGGGAGATCCGGCGGGTCGCGGATACGCTCTGCCCCACCGGCTTTCGCGCGGCGTTGTCAGGTTGTTTTTGCGCCATGACTACTTACCTGTCTTTCCGACCTTGCGGCGGATCTGCTCGCCCTCGTAGCGCACGCCCTTGCCCTTGTACGGGTCGGGACGGCGCAAGCGGCGGATGTTCGCCGAGATCTGGCCGACCTTTTGCTTGTCGATCCCGGTGATCGAGAACTTCGTCGGTGACTGGACCGCGAACGTGATGCCGTCCGGCGCCTCGATCACCACCGGATGGCTGTACCCCAGCGCGAACTCGAGGTTGGCGCCCTTGAGCTGCACGCGGTAACCCACCCCGAAGATCTCCATCTTGGTGGTGTAACCCTCGGTCACTCCGGTGACCAGGTTGGAGACCAGGGTGCGCGACAGCCCGTGCAGTGAGCGGTTGCGCCGCTCGTCGTTCGGACGGCTGACCACGATCGCGCCGTCGTCGTTGCGCGCCACCGTGATCGGTTCGGCCACCGTCAGATTGAGGCTGCCCTTGGGCCCCTTCACCGAGACGTTCTGGCCCTCGATCGTTACGTCGACTCCGGAGGGAACCGGAACCGGCTGCTTACCAATACGCGACATTTCTATTCCCTCACCACACGTATGCGAGGACTTCGCCGCCCACGCCCTGTCTGGCTGCCTGGCGGTCGGTCAACAGGCCCGAGGAGGTCGAGATGATCGCCACACCCAGGCCGCCGAGCACGCGCGGCAGGTTGGTGGATTTCGCATAGACCCGCAGACCGGGCTTGGACACTCGCCGCAGCCCGGCGATGCTGCGCTCCCGGCTCGGTCCGTACTTGAGCTGGACGATCAGCGCCTTGCCGACCCGGGCGTCTTCCGTTCGGTAGTCGGTGATGTAGCCCTCGGCCTTGAGGATCTCGGCGATGTTCGCCTTGATCTTCGAGTGTGGCAACGTCACCTCGTCGTGATACGCCGAATTGGCGTTGCGCAGACGTGTCAAGAAGTCTGCGATCGGGTCCGTCATAGTCATGACAGGCGTGTCACCTTCCTCGCGGCGGTTCCCGTCCCGGGCCTACCGCGCAACTGTTTGGGGCTCGTTACCAACTGCTCTTTTGCACGCCGGGCAGCTCGCCCGCGTGCGCCATCTCGCGCAGGCAGATCCTGCACAGCCCGAACTTGCGGAAGACCGCGCGCGGGCGGCCGCACTTGTTGCAGCGCGTGTAGCCGCGCACCGCGAACTTCGGCTTGCGTGCGGCCTTGTTGACCAGTGCCTTCTTCGCCATGCTCAGTTCTCCTTGAAGGGAAAGCCGAGGGCCCGCAACAGCGCTCGTCCTTCGTCGTCGGTCGTCGCCGAGGTGACGACGTTGATGTCCATGCCGCGGACCCGGTCGATCTTGTCCACGTCGATCTCGTGGAACACCGACTGCTCGGCGAGCCCGAAGGTGTAGTTGCCGACACCGTCGAACTGCTTGGGCGACAGGCCGCGGAAGTCGCGGATACGGGGCAGCGCGATGGAGGTGAGGCGGTCCAGGAACTCCCACATCCGGTCGCCGCGCAGGGTGACCCGCGCACCGATCGGCATGCCCTCGCGCAGCTTGAACTGGGCGATGGACTTGCGCGCCCGGCGGATCTCCGGCCGTTGACCGGTGATCAGCGCCAGGTCGTTGACCGCGCCGTTGATCAGCTTCGCGTCCCGAGCCGCGTCGCCGACGCCCATGTTGACGACGACCTTGGTCACCGTCGGGATCTGCATGACGTTGGCGTAACCGAACTGCTGCTGCAACGAATCACGAATCTCGTTGCGGTAGCGCTCTTTCAGACGCGGCTGCACTTTTTCTGCTGTGGTCATGGCCTCAGATGTCCTTGCCGTTGCGCTTGGAGATGCGGACGCGCTTGCCGGTCTCGTCGTCGACCCGGTAACCGACGCGGGCGGGCTTGCCGTCCGAGTCGACCACCATCACGTTGGAGACGTGGATCGGGGCCTCCTGGGTGACGATTCCGCCGGACTGCGCTCCGCGCTGGTTGCTCGAGATCGCGGTGTGCTTCTTGATCCGGTTGACGCCCTCGACGAGGACCCTGTCGCGCTCCGGGTAGGCCTGCAGCACTTTGCCCTTGGCGCCTTTGTCTTTGCCGGCGATGACCAGAACGGTGTCGCCTTTGCGGACCTTCATCTACAACACCTCCGGGGCAAGCGAGATGATCTTCATGAACCGCTTCTCGCGCAGTTCGCGGCCGACCGGCCCGAAGATGCGGGTTCCGCGCGGGTCGTTGTCGGGCTTGATGATCACCGCGGCGTTCTCGTCGAACTTGATGTAGCTGCCGTCCGGGCGGCGGCGCTCCTTGACCGTGCGCACGACGACGGCCTTGACGACATCCCCCCGCTTGACGTTGCCGCCGGGGATGGCGTCCTTGACGGTGGCGACGATGACGTCGCCGATACCGGCGTAGCGTCGCGACGAACCGCCGAGCACCCGGATGCACAAGATCTCCTTGGCGCCGGTGTTGTCGGCCACCTTCAGCCGCGATTCCTGCTGAATCACTCGATCTCCTGACCTGGTTGCGTGTGCACGGCAGGAGGCAAGCCACAGCCCACCGAATAACCTGACATGCGCGGTCTTTGTCACCGAAGGGCACGCGGGGCCGATTCGCACCGGCCGAGGTCTGCCCAAGGCAACCCCTAGAGTCTAGGGGACGAGCAGCTCAGAGCCAAATTCGCGGCCCAGGCGGGTGCGAGGCCGGTGCAAGGTCGGTTCAGGGGGCGGTTTGCCCGATCCTTCGGATATCGCCGAGGTGGTGCACGCCCTCGTGCATGGCCTGCCGCACGAGCCAGCGGGCGGTGCGCTCCTCCCCCGGCAACCGGGTAGCCGTGCGGTCCCAGCCGGGATCTTTGGTGCGCGCGACTTCGTCGCGGAAGCCCGCCGCGGCGGCCGCCAGCTCGTCGAGCGTGGCATCGATGTCGCAGTCGTTGTACCGGAAGCGGCGGGCCCGCAGATCGTTGAACATCGGCTCGCACGCGGGCTGGTGCTCGGTGCGGACGCGGTACAGCCGGATGGTGAAGCTGACGTAGACGTCGCGCACGTGGCAGAGGTACTCGGCGACGGACCACACTTCCGGGCTGGGCCGTACCCGCCGCGCCTCGGGCGGGATCGCGGAGACGGCAACCCGGACGGCGTCCGGCAGTCCGGCGATCACGCCGACCGCGTCGTCGAGCCGAATACTCGAATAGCTCAGCTCACAGGCCGCGCAGACGTGGTCTTCGGCGGCCAACGGGGGCAGCGACGCGGGCATGGGGCAATGTTCCACCTGGAACGGTGGGGGATTTTCGTCGGTGGCGGTTTCTAAGCCTTTCCCGCGCCCACGAGCCAGGCGTTGACGTCGTAATAAGCGGGGCCGTCGGTTGCGGTGATTCTTCTGCACGAGACGAAGCTCGATGCGGCGGGTGCGAGGTCGTACACGTATTGATCGTTGAACTGCTCGCCACCTTTTGTGCGTTGAACCGCGACGGTCGCGCGGATCGGAAAATCCTTCGAGGCGTTGACCACGTGCCAGGAATAAAAGCCGCCGCAGGCGTTGTCCGGCCAGCTTTCTACCGAAGCCAGGTGGTTTGGGTCAACGGTGTCGGCCCACGCAAATCCGGGCGGGCCGACGATCGGAACGCAAACGGCGAGTAACGCAACACCTTTAGCGACGAATCTCACGATCATGTTCTCCACGTTTCAACACACGCATCGTATCGCCATAGCACTCGAAGCGTTGATGAAATTCGGCGCTTTCATTGGCCCGCCGGCCAGGATTAAGAACGGGGGTGGGTCGTCGTCGGTGGGGGCGTCGCGGGGCCGGTAATGCGCGGTGTCGCTTGGTTGCCGGACCGCGGCGCGGGCCATTCGATTCTGTCGACGTTCGGTGGCCACGCGCGCGGCGCGGTCCCGGGCGCGGGTGCGTCGTCGGGTCGGCATCATCGCCGTGCGCTCGGCGCAGTAATCCTGGAACGGGTCGACTTCGGGGGCCGCGAGCGCCCCGGTGGCCCAGCACAGGCTCGGGAACAACAGCGCGCTGCCCGGGGTGGTGACATAGGTGCGCCCAGCCAGGGAAGTCAGGATCAACGTCGCGTCGGGCAGCTGCTTCTCCTGCCAGCCCCAGAAGGTTTTCACCAAATGATGCGTGCGGCACAAGCATTTGAGGTTGGAGGCATGGGTGGGCCCGCCGGCACTGTAGGGGATCGTGTGGTCGATGTCGCAGGCCACCGCCGGGCAATCACAGCCGGGCCAGCGGCACGTCAGATCCCGGCACCGCACGAAATCGGCCAACGCCGCGGACGGCACATAGCCCTGCTCCGGTGGTGCATCGGCGGGGTGGACCAGCGGCACCAGCTTGGCCGAGGCGGCCAACTCGGCGACCACCTCGGGCGGAATCAGCCCGTCGGCGCGGACCTCGCAGCCCGGCGCGGCGCCATCGCCGTCGAGGGTGGCCCGCTCGGCGAGCACGTGGATCACCACCGGGCTCGCCGGTGACCGGCCGCCCGCGGCACAATCCGCGCGCCCACAGCGGCACCCCAGCCGGTCGGCCCCGGCGGCCAGCGCCCCCAACCCATCCGCGCGGCGCTGCGCTCGGGTGCGCGGATCGTGCGCGCATACCGTGGCCGCCAACGCGTTCAGCCGCGCTTCGAGGGCGTGCGCATCGGGGCTGAACAACACACCCTCAAGGCGGGCCAGGCCATCTCCCATTTCGCCGATCCACACCTCGCGCCCCGCCGCGCGCTCCCGGCGCCGGCGCACCGCATCGGCGTCGGCTTTGGCCACGATCTTGTCCACCTGCGCGCCCAGCCGGCCCTGCGTCAGTGAGGGGCAGCGCACCACGTTGGCGGCCAACTGCACGTCCACGGCCGCCAACACCTCGGCATCGGTGATCAGATCGGTGCGAAACACCAGCGTCTGAAACATCCGGAAGTCGATCTCGCCCGCGTTGAAGACCGCACCCACCTTCGGCAGCCGCTCACGCATGGCCCGCGCGTACCGGACCCGGCTGGCCGCCATCCCCTGGCTGATCCGCAGCTCCGCGGCGATCTCGGCCGCCACCGCCGCCTCGGTATCCACCGCCCACTCTTCGGTCTCACCACACCGGGACAGCCGGTAGGCGAACAACTCCCCGACCCAGCACAACTGCGCCGCTGCCGCCCGATTCTCCGCCCGCGCACACCACGACACCCGCTCCAGCAACCCCGACGACTCCGCCGTCTTCGACGGATACCGCCGCTCGAAATGCTCATCAAACGCGGCGATCACCTCCGCCGACGACCCCGTTGAATCGAACATACATTCGATCATGCCACCGGCCTACGACAGAACTAGTCCCCTTGCCGCACCCAGGAGAAGATGTACAAGCTCATCGCCGTCACCAACGCCAGCAGCACCCACTGCACCAACGCTTGGTCGATCCATGAACCGGGCGGTGGGCTGCCGGGAAGGATATTGCGCAGCGGTACGACGGCGAACAGCATCGCGGCGTACCACGTGCCGAACGGCGGCACGAACTTCCGCCTGCCCATCGCCATCGGAATGGCCACCAACAGCGCCACGGTCGGCAGCGCCATCAGGACAAGGCAGATGACCAGGTCGAAGACAAGCGGCCCGTCGGCCCGCTCCAGGGTGACGACCACGTTGCCGGTGTCCATCGACCGCGAAGTCCGAAGACCGCTGGGGTCGCGTACGCGCTCGACGTTGATGTTCCAACCGTCCAACGAGCCGGTTACCTCGACGATGGCCGGCACCTTCCTGCGGTTGTCACCGGCCCCCACGAACGCGTCGGCCGCGATCGGCTCGGTCTTGTACTTGTCGAATGGCCAGTTCCGCGGATTTCCGTGCGCCTCGATGGTGGTGGTGAGTTGCGCCGGCGCCTTTCCCTTGGGGTAGTTCAGGTCCCCGAGGTCGCTCGTCGGATACAGCCGCACGGCGACGTCGTTGCCCAACACGTCGAATCGTGGGTCGTACTGCGCAACCCCCGGATAGACGAGGACGTTGACGGTGAGCCGGTTCGCGACGGGTTTCAGCTCCTCGACGCGTAGCTGCACGATGGTGGCGTCGCCCCCACCCTGGCTCAGATCCAGGGGAGGGAGCGGACCCGATTCCCGCTGCAGCGCATGGACCCCAAGCAGCGAGAGTGCATAGGTGATGACGACGGTGACCAGGACGGCCACACCGATCTCGATCTGCGACCTCGTCAACTTCGGCGGCTTGACCCTGGCCGCCGGTTTTTTCTTTTTCTTCGGCGCCGCGGCCGTCGGCGCGGCGGGCGCACCGACCGCCGGTTCGGCCGACGCCGGCGCCTCAGACGTCATCGGTCGACCGCCGCGGCTGCTTGCTGGTGCCGCGCCGGCATGGCTGCCGAGGTGCACTGTAACGGGGCGCCACGTGGTGGGATGCTAGCGAACAGCCCTCCCGGTCGCGCGGCGAATTCCTATGTCCGCGTGTGTCTGGCGGTTCCGTCACCCGCTGGACATCCTCGGTTCACCCACTGGACGACGACTTGCACGGCACCAGGCGGCGACACGGCGAACCGTTTGCTAGCGGGACTCCACGTCCACCACGCAGCGAAACCCGATGTGGGAGGTCGCCGAGTCCTGCGACTGCGGCGACCGGGCCGCCGGGCGGTAGCGGTGGCAATACTCCGGCGCGCACAGGTGCGAACCGCCTTTGAGGACTTGGTTGATCGAGGGGTTCGGTGGCCCCGTTGGGGTGCAACAGGCTTTCGGCGGCTGATCGAGCCGGTGGTGTGCGGAGAACTCGGTGGCGGTCCACTCCCATACGTTGCCGATCATGTCGAGCAGGCCGAACCCGTTGGGCGGAAACGTCCCCACCGGAGAAGTCCCCACCCAGCCGAGCGCACCACCGTTGCGGTAGGGGAAGTCGCCTTGCCACGTGTTGGCCATCAGCCGGCCATCGAGCCTGGCCTCGTCCCCCCAGGAGTAGGTCGTCGTGCTTCCGGCGCGCGCCGCATACTCCCATTCGGCTTCACTGGGCAGGCGCCGACCGGCCCAGCGGGCGTAGGCCACGGCGTCCGGATAGGCCACCTGCACCACTGGATGGTCGAGACGGTCTGCGATGTCGCTGTCCGGTCCGAACGGGTGGGACCAGCTGGCCCCCGCCACCCAGTGCCACCATTGGCGCCAGTCACGCAGATCCACCGGGCCCCGCGTCGGGCGAAAGACCATGGCACCGGGGCACAGATCGTTGGGATCGGCGCCTGGATAGAGCGCCGGGTCGATGGGTTGTTCGGCGACCGTCACATAGCTTGTCGCGGCGACGAATTCGGCGAACTGCGCGTTGGTCACCGGGTGCCGCTCCACCGCGAACGGGCCCACGGTGGCCGTGTGGATGGGTGCCTCTTCGGGGTAGAAGCTCGTCGAGCCCATGCGGAATGACCCGCCAGGCAAGTCGACCAGCTCGGTAAGCACCACCTCAGCGTAGGACCACCACGAGCCGCCAGTGACGCACCGGCAGTAACGCGCGCATGCGCGGATAACTGCCGGCGGCCTCACGGCCAAACACGTCGACGCCGGGCGACATGAATCCCCTTCCGCCCTAGGCGATTACTGCCGCGCGACACCCGCTATTCGCCCAGCCGAGCCAACCCGTTCACCTGAATTTGGTTTGCTTGCTCGGTCGATGCCGTTAAGTCTCGACATGTGCCGAACGGGGTGACGTTCCCGACCCCGCCCTTCGGCGCCGGGCGCCATCGCCGACGCCACGCACCCGGATCTGTTGCCCGCAAGGAAATCAAGCGAAGTGAAGCGCAAACGATTGGCCGCGACCATCTGCATGCTGGCCGCGGCCGCAATGGTGCTTCCGGCATGCAGCAACGCTCCCGCCACCCTGCCGTATACCGCTGGGGCGAAGGTCAACTGCGGCGGTGACCAGAACCTGCTGGCCAGCGGATCGACCGCACAAGCCAACGCGATGAACCGATTCATCGCCGCCTACACCAAGGCCTGCCCGGGCCAGAATCTCAACTACACGGCCAACGGGTCCGGCGCCGGGGTCGGCGATTTCCTGGCCGGCAAAACCGATTTCGCCGGGTCTGACATACCGCTGACGCCCGACCAATACGCGGTGGCGAAGCAGCGATGCGGCGGCGCCGACGCCTGGAACCTGCCGGTGGTGTTCGGCCCGCTCGCCATCACCTACAACCTCGCCGCGGCCGACTCCTTGGTGCTCGACGGACCCACGCTGGCCAAGATCTTCAACGGGACCATCACGCGCTGGGACGATCCGGCCCTCACCGCGCTCAACGCCTCCATGCCCGCCGAGGACATCCACGTCATCTACCGCAGCGACGCCTCGGGCACCACCGACAACTTCCAGTCTTATCTGCAGGCCGCGTCCGGCGGGGCGTGGAACAAGGGCACGGGCAAGGCCTTCAACGGCGGCGTGGGGACCGGCGCCGCCGGCAACGCCGGCACGGCCGCGCTGGTGAGGACCACCGAGGGCGCGATCAGCTACAACGAGCTGTCGTTCGCGCTGAAGGAAGGGCTTTTCGCCGCGGAGATCAAGACGCCGGCCAGCCGCAGGTCATTGCGGCCGGTGCGGATAGGCGCCGACGCGGTCGGCAAGACCATCTCCGGCGCCAAGGTCATCGGCGACGGCAACAATCTCGTGCTCGATCTCTCGGCGTTCTACAACCCGGCCCAACCCGACGTCTACCCGATCGTGTTGGCCACGTACGAGATCGTCTGTTCGACCTATCCCAGCGCCGACGTGGCCAAGGCGGTCAGGGCGTTCCTGCAGGCGGCGATCGGCCCCGGCCAGGTCGACCTCGCGAAGATCGGCTACATCCCGCTGTCGGTGGACTTCCGGGCACGGGTCTCGAGCGCCGTCGACGCGATCGGCCCCGGTGACACGTCGAATTCCGAGTAACCCGGGGCTGGCTAGGCCCTCTTCGGTGTCTTCTTCTCCCGGGATCGCCACCAGGCGACGATGAACAGGGACATCGCGGTGACCAGACCGATCAACACCCACAGCACGACGGCCTGGTCGATCCACGACCCCGGCGGTGGAGAACCGGGCAGGAAGTTGCGCAGCGGCACGACGGCGAACAGCAGCGCCGCGAACCAGGTTCCCAGCGGCGGCAGGAATGTGGTCCGGCCCAACACCATCGGGATCGCCACCCACAGCGCCAGCACCGGCAGGGCGATGAGGACCAGGCAGATGCCGACGTCGAAGATCAGCGGACCCTTGGAGCGCTCCAACGTGATGATCACATTGTCCTGGACGTCGGGGTTGGGGTCTTCGGGGTCGTGGACGCGCGTCACGGTGGCGTCCCAGCCGTCCAGCTTCCCGGTCACCTCCACGCGGGCGGGTGCTTTCTCGCGGTTCTGGCCCGTACCGGTGAACACGTCGGCCGCGAGGACTTCCGTCTTGTACGAGTCGAACGGCCAGTTTCCGGGATCACCGTGGGCGACGAGGGCGGTGCTGACCTGCGCGGGCGCCTTGCCGACCGGGTACTGCAAGTCCCCCAGATCGTTCTCCGGATACAACCGCACGGCCGCATCGGTCGTCAGCACACCGAAGTTCTTGTCGTACAACGAGTCCTTCGGGTAGACAAGCACGTTCACCGTCAGGCGGTTCGCGACGGTATCCAGCTTCTCGAGGTGCACCTGCACGACGCTGTCGTCGGCCTCGAGCTTACTGAAATCCACCGGGGGCAGCGCGGGTGCCGACTTTGCCAGCAGGTGCACGGCGATCAGCGACAGCACGTAGATGACGATCACGGCCACGACAATGCCGAATGTAATCGCCATTTGCCGGCCCCGGTGGGCGGCCGGCGCCGGCGGCGCGGGGGGAGCCGGGTTCCCGGCGGTCATTGCAGCATCACGGGCCAGATGCTAGCAGGGACAACGGCAATTTTCAGGGGATAGTGACGGCGAATTCCTGCATTACCGTGGATTTCGCCGCGTCGAAACCCGGGGCTTTGCCGGGCCCCTCCAGTTGGACGGCAACCAGATACGCCTGGGTGTTCGTCCAGATGTGGGCGATGCGGTCGGCGAATTCGTTTGCTCCGGACCCACCACCGGCACCGGTGAGCAGCTGGCTGCTGTAGCCACAGAACTGGGCCGCCGTGACGGTGACCCTGGCGTTCGGGTTCGCCCGTCCCAAGTCGCCGGCGTAACGCAGAAACGCGCCGCCCGGATCGAGGTCGGTACGGGTGATGGTCACCCGCACCGACATTCCGTCGGGCCCGGCGGCCGTCAACGCCACGTCACCCGTGCCGGGGGTCGAACTCCAGCCGTCCGGCAGCGGGACGGTGAGCACGGGCGCCACCGGGTCGGACACCGAGGCCTTGGTCATGGAGCCGCCGGCCGGTGGCGGGAAGCACACCAGGGCATTGGGCGGAATGTGGTCGGGCAGCGTGGTTTCGACGCCGGGCACCGGCTCGGCCGGGTCGGACAGCCGCGTGGTGGGGGTCGTCGGCGAGGCGGTCGGACCGATGGCGGTGCCGCCGGTGGTCTTCTCGCACCCCACCGCCGGGATCACCAGCAAGCACAGCGCCAGGACTTCAATCGCGCGAAAAGGCAAGCGCAATTTCGGCTTCCACGTCCACGTAGGGCCGGCCGGACAGGTCGACGGTGACCTGCGTGATGGTGCCGCCGGTGAACGAGAACGGCGCCTTGTAGCGGCTGCACACCGCCGAGCCGCCGTTGCGCCCGACCGTGATGCCGGCACCCGCGATCCCGAACGTCCCGGGGTGCGTCTGCACGTCGGCGAGGGTGCCGACCACGTCGTCGTCGATGAACAACGTGACGTCCCCGAGCGGCGTATGGCTATCGGGCACGGTTCCGGTCCGCGCATAGCTCACGCCCAGCAGATGCCTGCCCAGCGGCACCGCGCCCGACGACGAGACGGCCTGCTGCCGCTCGCCCAGGAAGTTGTAGACGTAATGCAGGCGCCCGTCCTGGATGAACAGCACGTGCCCACCGTGCGCGCCGCCCTGCTTGAACAGCACCCCCTCCGCGCCGGTGGTATCCACGCTCACCTCGGCCAGCACCGAGAACGACCTGCCCCGGATTTCGGCGCCCGCACCGATGCTCACGTCCGCGCAGTCGGGATAGTAGACGTAACTCGTCCTGTCACCGACAAGGTACGGGCGGAACCGCGTCATCGTCTCCAAGATGTTCAGGTCCGACAGCGGCAGCCCGTTGTACTTGGCGGCTTCGGAGAACCACAACGCCTTGAGTTCTGAGAGTTTGTCCGGGTGTTCGGCGGCCAGGTCGTGGCACTGGCTGCGGTCGGCCTCGATGTGGAACAGTTCCCAGCGGTCGGCGTCGAAATGCGACCACCCGGCCGGGGTGGCCGCATGGATGGTGTTGGCGAACCAACCCTCATGCCATATCCCGCGCGTACCGAGCATCGAGTAGAACTGGGTCCGCTTGCCGGTGCCCGCGGCCGGATCGGCGAGGGCCGCTTTGAAACTCACTCCGTCGAGTGGCCTCTGCGCGATGCCCCGGACGGTTTCGGGCGGTGTCATGCCCAGCAGGTCGTAGACCGTGGGCGTGATGTCGCAGACGTTGACGTAGGTGTCGCGGATCTCCCCATGTGCGGCAACACCGTCGGGCCACGAGATGATCGCCGTGTCGGCGATGCCGCCCTCGTGCGACGCGTACCGCTTGTAGAGCTTGTACGGGGTGTTGAAGGCCATCGCCCAACCGATCGGGTAATGGTTGTAGGTCTGCGGGCCGCCGAGGTGATCGAAGAGCTTCATGCTCTCTTCGACCGTGTCGATGTAGCCGTTGAAGAACTTGCCCTCGTTCACGGACCCGTTCGGGCCCCCCTCCCCGCTGGCGCCGTTGTCGGAGATCACCACGATGATCGTGTTGTCCAGCTGACCGGAATCCTCCAAATAGTCCAGGATCCGGCCGATCTGGGCGTCGGTGTAGCTCAGGAAGCCGGCGAACACCTCGGCCATGCGGGAGAACAGCTTCTTCTCGTCATCGCTCAGCGAATCCCACGGCCGCACCGTGTCCTGCAGGGGCCAGGGCTCGCCGTTCGGCCCCGTGACGTCCGCGTACGGGTTGACCGGCGACAGTTCGGTGTCCGGCGGCACGATGCCCATCGACTTCTGGTTGTCCAGCACGATCTCGCGGTAGGCCTCGTAGCCCATGTCGAACTTGCCGGCGTAGCGATCGGCCCATTCTTTGAAAACGTGGTGCGGCGCGTGGCCGGCGCCCGGGCAGACGTAGCTGAACCAAGGCTTGTCCGGCGCGATCACCTTGGCGTCGCGGATGAATTCGATGGTCTTGTCGGCGAGGTCTTTCGAGAGGTGGTAGCCGTCTTCGGGCGTGCCCGGCGGGTTGACCGGATGGTTGTCGTAGACCAGGTCGGGATACCACTGGTCGGTCTCGCCGCCCAGGAAACCGTAGAACCGCTCGAAGCCGCGCGCGATCGGCCAATGCCGTTTGGTGGCCGCGAGATTGGACTCTTCCAGCGGCGTCAGGTGCCACTTGCCGACGCAGTACGTGTTGTATCCGCGCTCCGCGAGCACCTCGGAGAGCAGGGCGGTGTCGAACGGGATGCGACCGTTGGCGTTGGGGAAGGCGTCGGTGAACTCTTCGATGGTCGCCATGCCGACGGTGGTGGCGTTGCGGCCGGTCAACAACGACGCCCGGGTTGGCGAGCACAGCGCGGTGGTGTGGAATTGCGACAGCCGAACACCGCGCTCGGCGATGCGGGTCATCGCTGGCATCTCGACCAGGCCGCCGAAACAGTCCCACGTGGCAATGCCGGTGTCGTCCCAGACCAGGTACAGGACGTTCGGCGCGTTCTCCGGTGCGGTCGGCGCGGCGTACGGGCCCCAGTCCGGCTCGGAGTCCCGGATATCCAGCTCGATCTTGCCCTGAAAGGTTTGGGAGTCAGTCGACATGCGCCGAGCGTAACGCGACCGCGAAACTTCCGACCTTTTTTCGCGGTGCCGTCACGCTCGGCAAAGCGAAACGCCCGAGACCTCGGGTCCCGGGCGTTTCGATATCGCTTCGCGGCTACTTGGCCTTTTCCAGAATTTCGACGAGCCGCCACCGCTTGGTCGCTGACGTGGGACGCGTCTCCATCAGCGAGACGCGGTCGCCGATGCCCGCGGTGCTGTTCTCGTCGTGCGCCTTGACCTTCTTGGTGGTACGGATGATCTTGCCGTACAACGGGTGGCGCACGCGGTCTTCCAGCTCGACCACGATGGTCTTCTGCATCTTGTCACTCACGACGTAGCCGATGCGGGTCTTGCGCCGCCCACGCACCTTCGGAGTGGCCGGAGTGTGCTTGGAGCCCTTCTCTTTCGAGCCGGCGTCCTGCGCGGCCGCCTTCGGAGCCGCCTTCTTCGCTTCTGCCATCACGATTCCTTACCGTCGGGCCCGCTAGCCAGGCCCAGTTCCCGTTCGCGCAGCACGGTGTAGACGCGCGCGATCTCCTGCCGCACCGTGCGGAGCCGCCGGTTGTTGCTGAGCTGCCCGGTCGCCATCTGGAAACGCAGGTTGAACAGCTCCTCCTTGGATTCGCGCAGGCGCTCGGCCAGCTCCTCGTCGGTGAGCTCACGCAGTTCGCCAGGCGAAATTCCCACTGCCATCAGAACTGATCCTCTCGGGTCACGATGCGTGCCTTGATCGGCAGCTTGTGGATTGCACGGGTGAGTGCCGCCCGGGCCACCTGCTCGTTGGGGTAGCTCAGCTCGAACAGCACGCGGCCCGGCTTGACGTTCACGACCCACCACTCCGGCGAGCCCTTACCCGAACCCATCCGGGTCTCGGCGGGCTTCTTGGTCAGCGGGCGGTCCGGGAAGACGTTGATCCAGACCTTGCCGCCACGCTTGATGTGGCGGTTGATCGCGATACGAGCGGACTCGATCTGGCGGTTGGTGACATAGGCGTGCTCCAGGGCCTGGATGCCGTAGTCACCGAAGTTCACCGCCGTGCCGCCGCTGGCGATGCCGCGCTGGCGGGGGTGGTGTTGCTTACGATGTTTAACCCTGCGGGGAATCAACATGATTCAGCTCTCCGTGCTCTGCGGTTCTGCAGCGGGCGGCGTCTCCGCCGCGGCGGTTGCAGTGCTCTCTTCGGCGCCCGCGGCCGCGCGGCCGGCCTCGGTGCTGGTCGCCGTGGTGCCCGACGCACCGCTGCGCCGGGGCCGCGTGCCCGACGGGCGCTCGCGGCGCGGACGGTCGGCGCCCGCCGGGGCGGCCGCGGCCAATTCCCGCTTGCCGCCGACGATGTCGCCCTTGTAGATCCACACCTTCACACCGATGCGGCCGAAGGTGGTCTTCGCCTCGTACAGGCCATAGTCGATGTCGGCGCGCAGCGTGTGCAGGGGCACCCGGCCCTCGCGGTAGAACTCCGAGCGGCTCATCTCCGCGCCGCCAAGGCGGCCCGAACACTGCACCCGGATGCCCTTGACGTTCGGCTGGCGCATCGCCGACTGGATGGCCTTGCGCATGGCGCGGCGGAACGCCACGCGGTTGCTCAGCTGCTCGGCGACACCCTGGGCCACCAACTGCGCCTGCGACTCCGGGTTACGGACCTCGAGGATGTTGAGCTGAACCTGCTTGCCGGTCAGCTTCTCCAGGTCCGCACGGATGCGGTCGGCCTCGGTGCCGCGGCGGCCGATGACGATGCCCGGACGCGCGGTGTGGATGTCCACCCGCACCCGGTCACGGGTGCGCTCGATCTCCACGTCGGCGATGCCGGCGCGCTCGAGTCCGGTGGACAGCAGCCGCCGGATGGCGACGTCTTCCTTGACGTAGTCCGCGTACTGCTTGTCGGCGTACCAACGCGACTTCCAGTCCGTGGTGATACCCAGCCGGAAGCCGTGCGGATTGATCTTCTGGCCCACTAGTCTGAGCCTCCTTTCGCTTCCGAGGTCTCAGCAGTTGCCTTAGAAGTCTTCGCCTCGGCGGTTTTCGCCGGAGCCTTCTTCGCCGGTGCCTTCTTGGCGGGCGCCTTGGATGCGGCCTTCTTCGCGGGCGCCTTCGCGGCGGCCTTGCTGGCCTCGGCGCGGCGGGCCCTCGTCGACTTCGCCGAACGCTGGTCCTTGGCGGGCCGGCTCTCCACCACGACCGTGATGTGGCTGGTGCGCTTGCGGATCCGGAACGCGCGACCCTGCGCGCGAGGGCGGATGCGCTTGGCGGTCGGGCCCTCGTCGGCGTAGACGGTCGCGACCACCAGGGTGGACGGGTCCAGCCCGTTGTTGTTCTGCGCGTTCGCCGCTGCGCTGGCGATCACCTTGGCAACCGGCTCACTGGCGGCCTGGGGCGCCCAGCGCAGGATGTCCAGCGCGTCGGCCACCGACCGGCCGCGCACCAGGTCGATCACCCGGCGCGCCTTGGTCGGCGAAACCCGCACGAACCGCGCCTTGGCGACCGCGGACGGGAATTCGGTTGTGGTCATCGCCGTTTGGCCTTCCGGTCGTCCTTGATGTGTCCCTTGAAGGTGCGCGTCGGCGCGAATTCACCAAGCTTGTGACCGACCATCGCCTCGGTGACGAACACCGGCACGTGCTTGCGTCCGTCGTGGACGGCGAAGGTGTGGCCGATGAAGTCCGGGATGATCGTCGAACGTCGCGACCAGGTCTTGATGACCTGCTTGGTGTTCTTCTCGTTCTGGACGTCCACCTTCTTGAGCAGGTGGTCGTCGACGAACGGGCCCTTCTTCAGGCTGCGTGGCATGTGCTACTCCTCGAGTTCCTAGCGACCGTGCTTCTTGCCGGTGCGCCGGCGCCGGACGATGAGTTTGTTGCTGGCCTTGTTCGGGTGGCGGGTGCGACCCTCCGGCTTGCCCCAGGGGCTCACCGGGTGCCGACCACCGGACGTCTTACCCTCACCACCACCATGCGGGTGGTCCACCGGGTTCATGACCACACCACGGACCGAAGGGCGCTTGCCCTTCCACCGCATGCGGCCGGCCTTGCCCCAGTTGATGTTTGCCTGCTCGGCGTTGCCCACCTCGCCGACCGTGGCGCGGCAGCGCACGTCGACGCGGCGGATCTCACCGCTGGGCATGCGCAGCGACGCGTAGGAGCCCTCCTTGCCGAGCAGCTGGATGCTCGAGCCGGCGGACCGCGCCAGCTTGGCGCCACCGCCCGGCCGCAGCTCCACGGCGTGGATCACGGTACCGGCCGGGATGTTGCGCAGCGGCAGGTTGTTGCCCGGCTTGATATCGGCGTTCGCGCCCGACTCCACCACGTCGCCCTGCGAAAGGCCCTGCGGCGCGATGATGTATCGCTTCTCGCCGTCGAGGTAGTGCAGCAGTGCGATGTTGGCGGTCCGGTTCGGGTCGTACTCGATGTGCGCGACCTTGGCGTTGACGCCGTCCTTGTCGTTGCGGCGGAAGTCGATCACCCGGTAGGCGCGCTTGTGGCCGCCACCCTTGTGGCGGGTGGTGATGCGGCCGTGTGCGTTACGGCCGCCATGGCCGTGCAGCGGGCGCACCAGCGACTTCTCCGGCTCCGACCGGGTGACCTCGGCGAAGTCGGACACGCTGGAGCCGCGGCGGCCGGGGCTCGTCGGCTTGTACTTACGAATTGCCATGTCTAATCAGGTCTTTCTCTCGCGCGCGGCTAGGCCGGGGCCCCGAACAGGTCGATCGGCTTGCTACCCGGCGCCAGCGTGACGATGGCCCGTTTGGTGCTCTTGCGCTTGCCGTACCCGGTCCTGGTGCGCTTGCGCTTGCCCTGGCGGTTCGCGGTGTTCACCGACGCGACCTTGACGGCAAAGATCTTCTCGATGGCGATCTTGATCTGCGTCTTGTTCGAATCGGGGTGCACCACAAAGGTGTACACGTTCTCATCCAGCAGCCCGTAGGACTTCTCCGAGATGACCGGGGCCAGGATGATGTCGCGGGGGTCGGTGATGGTCGCCATCTACGCCGAAACCTCCTCGGTGCTAGCAGCGTTGCCCCCGATGTAGGCGTTGAGCGCCTCGACGCTGAACACCACGTCGTCGGAGCGCAACACGTCGTAGGTGTTGAGCTGGTCGGGCGTCAGGATGTGCACACCCGGCAGGTTGCGCACGCTCTTGGCGCCGGCCTCGTCGCTGCGGCCGATCACGATCAGCACGTTCTTGCGGTCGGTCAGCGTGCCCAGAAACGCCCTGGCGTTCTTGGTCGACGGTGTCTGACCAGACACCAGCTCGGTGACCGCGTGGATGCGGCCGTTGCGCGCCCGGTCCGACAATGCGCCGCGCAATGCCGCGATGATCATCTTCTTCGGGGTGCGCTGGGCGTAGTCGCGCGGCTTGGGGCCGTGCACGACGCCGCCGCCGGTGAACTGCGGGGCCCGCGTCGAACCCTGACGGGCACGACCGGTTCCCTTCTGCCGGTACGGCTTCCGCCCGCCGCCGCTGACCTCGCCGCGAGTCTTCGTCGAGTGCGTGCCCTGGCGCGCCGCCGCCCGCTGCGCGGTGACCACCTGGTGCATCAGCGCGATATTGGCCGGGGCGTCGAACAATTCGGCCGGCAGCTCCACGGAGCCCTCGACCTTGCCGTCCGGCGTCTTCACGTCAATCTTGAGCGCCATTACTTCTCACCTCGTTTGATCGCGCTGCGGACCACCACGAGCCCACCGGTGCGGCCGGGGACCGCACCCTTGATCAACAGCACGCCGTTCTCGGTATCGACCTTGTGCACCACCAGGTTCTGGACCGTCACCCGGTCATTACCCATGCGGCCCGCCATCCGGGTGCCCTTGAAGACCCGGGCGGGGGTGGCGCAGCCACCGATGGAACCCGGCCGGCGGTGCACCGCCTGCGCGCCGTGACTGGCGCCCTGGCCGCGGAAGCCGTGCCGCTTCATGGTGCCGGCGAAGCCCTTGCCCTTGGAGGTTCCGGTCACGTCGACATAGGCGCCGTCGGCGAAGATCTCCGCCGTCAGCTCCTGGCCGACCTGGTATTCGCTGGCGGCGGCCTCGTCGTCGAGCCGCAACTCGGCCAGGTGGCGGCGCGGGTTCACGCCCGCGGCGCTGTACTGACCGGTCACCGGCTTGTTGACCTTGCGGGGGCTGATTTCGCCGTAGGCCAGCTGAACGGCGCTGTAACCGTCACGCTCGGGTGTACGGATGCGGGTGACGACGTTGGGCCCCGCCTTGACCACCGTCACCGGGACGACCCGGTTGTTCTCGTCGAACACCTGCGTCATGCCCAGCTTGGTACCCAGAATGCCTTTTCTTGCCATGAGTTCACCAAGCCCCTACTGGATGTTGACGTCGACACTGGCCGGAAGGTCGATGCGCATCAGCGCGTCGACGGTCTTCGGCGTCGGGTCGAGGATGTCGATCAACCGCTTGTGAGTACGCATCTCGAAGTGCTCCCGCGAGTCCTTGTACTTATGCGGAGAGCGGATGACGCAATACACGTTCTTCTCAGTCGGCAGCGGCACCGGACCTACGACGCTGGCACCCGTGCGGACGACGGTCTCGACGATTTTGCGCGCCGATGCGTCGATGGCCTCATGGTCGTAGGCCTTGAGCCTGATGCGGATCTTTTGTCCCGCCACGCTTCTCCTACCCTCACTCCACTTACAAAAATCCGTGTCCGGACCTGGTGCTCCCAGCGCGCTGACCGGGCCCGGAGCCGGGCCGATCGAGCGTCGCGCCGGATACTGCGCCGCTGTTTACCTGTCGTGGTCCACCGGCCCCCGCGGTCGGGTGTGTCACCCTCACGCAGCCTGGACCCCGACGAATCTGTCGCGCTCCAAGGATGAGACCGGACGCGCCCGTTTTGGGCGCTGGTCGTATGCCCGACCAGGCGCAAACCCGGCCCAAGGCAACCTGAACAGTATGCCCTAGATCGTGTGTTTGGCCAAATCTGGACCCAGGGCCGCCGACCTGCCCTTTTGACCCCTCAGGCACCCGCCGATTCGACGCTCGCCGCGCCGGCCCGATTGTGTGCGCGCTGAACATAGAGGAAACCGTCGACGGCCGCGAGCGCGCACTCGCGGTAGTCGAAGCCAGGGAGCGTGGACAGCCGCCCCAGCACCAGGGGGCCGATGAGCAGCGCGATGGCGCGGGACCGGTCCACCTCACCCAGCTCGGCGGCCTCCGGGCTGTCGAAGATGGCGTCGAACGGCG
>NZ_LZJG01000362.1:0-15708 GCF_001667785.1 Mycobacterium sp. E3247
ACCTGGTCCACGAAGGTCGCGTGCGCCCAGTAGAACAACTCCGGGTTGAGTGCGTGATATCTCGAGCCGTCGCTGATCGTCCCCTTGATCGTCTTGTGGAAGTCGCGCACCTTGCGACCCCACTCGCGGGGTTCGTCGGAGTAGACGGTCTTCATCAGCGGCGGCGCGGTCCGCTTGGCCCGGCCCAACATGTCGCTGAAGATCACCGAGTGGTCGAGCACGCCCTGGGCGAGCTGTTCGATGCAGTTCTCGACGCCGGCGGTGCGCTGGAACCCGAAGAACTGGGTGCGGTTGTCCCCGTAGAACTTCCAGATCAACGACTCGGGCCCCAGCCGCGCCAGGTCGTCGGCCTCGCCGGCCGGCTCGTCGACCGGCATGGGCACCGCCTCGCGAACGCCGGTGTCAAATCGCGCGCCCGCGGTCGAACGGGTCAACTCGTCGTTCTGGGCCGTCATGCTCCCCTCCCTGCGGTTCGGACCTGCGATGCGCTTGCGAAGCGATGACACAAAACCGTATCTTTGTGTCACAGCCTAGCAAGCGGGCGTCGAGATTGCAGTGGGGGTCGCGATCCATGCCGAACCACAGCCTCCCCCGCAAGCGGGCGGTGCCCCCAGGCGGCACTCTCGGCGAAATCACCGACCTCGACCGCACCATCCTGGACACCGCGCGCGCGGTGTTCGAGACGTATGGCGTGCGACGGGCCAACATCGACGACGTCGCCGCGCGCGCGGGGGTCAGCCGCAGCACCATCTACCGTCGGTTTCCAACCAAGGACGACCTGTTCGGCCACGTGGTGCGGCGCGAGGCCGAAAAGTTCTTCACCACGCTGGACCGGGCGACCGCCGGCTGCGACCCGCAACAGGCCGTGATCGAGGCGTTCGCCCTCGGGGTGCGCCTGGTCCACGATTCCCCGCTGTATTCGCGGATCGCCGACAGCGAACCCGAACTGCTGGGCATGTTCTCCCGATCGCAGGCCTTCCCCATCGGCCAGTTCGCCGACGGCATCGCCCACACCCTGCGCCGGTGCGGGGCCGACATCCCCGACCGCGACCTGACCAACATCGCCGACATCCTGCTGCGCGTCGCGCTGGGCATCATCGTCTTCCCCACCGAACGCCTCGACACGTCTGATCCCGCGGCCGTCCGCGAATACGCCGGCCGCTATCTGGTCCCGATCATCCGCCGCTGACCCGCTATGGCATGTCGGTGGCCTGCACTAGCCTGAAGACGTGGCTGGGGGTTTTGCGGCTCCACGGACCCGGTACGCCAGTTGCGGCGAGATCGACATCGCCTACCAGGTGTTCGGTGATGGCCCGATCGACCTGCTCGTGCTGCCGGGGCCGTTGATCCCGATCGACTGCGTCGACCTCGAGCCGTCGATGTACCGGTTCCACCGTCGGCTCGCGTCGTTCTGCCGGGTGATCCGCTTCGACCAGCGCGGCATCGGCCTGTCGTCGCGCGTCGCGTCGCTGGACATGCTCGGCCCGGAATCGTGGGCCCAGGACGCGATCGCGGTCATGAACGCGGTGGGATGCGAGCGCGCCACGATCTTCGCCCCGGGTTTCACGTCGCTGGCCGGTGTGGTTCTCGCGACCGACCATGCCGACCGGGTGACCAGCCTGGTGATCGCCAACGGCGCGGCGCGCACGCTGCGCGGTCCGGATTACCCGATCGGCTCCGACCTCGACGACGCCGATCGCTTCACGACGGTCGGGATGGAACCGGACGCCGTCGAGCAGGGGTTCGACATGCTCGGCATCATCGCGCCCTCCGTGGCGAGTGACGCCGCGTTCCGCTCGTGGTGGGACATGGCCGGCAACCGGGCCGCATCGCCGAGCATGGCGCGCGCCTTCATCAACAGGATCCGGGAGGGCGATGTCCGCGACCGGCTCCCCCGCGTCGCCGTGCCGACACTGATCCTGCATCGCGACAACCCCGACTTCAGCCCCGTCGGGCACGCACACTATCTGGCTGAGCACATCCCTGGGTCACGCCTGGTCGAACTGCCGGGCCGGGACGCCCTGTACTGGGTCGGCGACACCGCCCCCGTCCTCGATGAGATCGAGGAATTCATCACCGGCGTGCGCGGCGTCTCCGACGCCGAACGCCTGCTCACCACGATCGTGTTCACCGACATCGTCGGCTCCACCGAGCGAGCCGCGCTGCTCGGCGACCACCGGTGGCGAGACCTGCTCGACAACCACGACACCCTCGTGCGCCACGAGCTGCAGCGGTTCGGCGGGCGTGAAGTCAACACGGCCGGCGACGGATTCGTCGCGACCTTCACCAGCCCGAGCGCCGCCATCGCCTGCGCCGACTCCATCACCGGCGCGGTGCGTGTGCTCGGTATCGAGGTGCGGGTGGGCATTCACGCGGGCGAGGTGGAGGTGCGCGGCAACGACGTCGCCGGCATGGCGGTGCATATCGGCGCGCGGGTGGCGGCACTGGCCGGACCCGGCGAAGTGCTGGTGTCGTCCACGGTGCGTGACATCGTCACCGGCTCCCGGCACCGTTTCGGCGACCGCGGCGAGGCCGCCCTCAGGGGCGTGCCGGGCCAGTGGAGGCTGTACTCGCTGCAGCGCGAGCACGCGATCGTCCGGCGGTAGCCGCGCTCCGGTCGGCTAGCCTGTTCAATGGCTGCCATCGGGGCTCAGCGGACTTCGGTCTCCTGGGCTTGCCGGCCGGGTTCCGGCGCGCGGCTTGGTTTTTCACGCGAAGGAGTACGCATGACCGATGTGCACGTTTCGCTGCCTCCGGCACTGCGGCGGGCGCTGGAGCTGCTCGCGGATCCGCCGGCGGACCCCGACGTCAGCAAGGGGTACCTCGATCTGCTCGGCGGCGAATCCGCCGGCGGCGGCGACGTCGCGAAGAACACCGGGCCGATCCAGGCGGCCTGGGCGTCACCGATCGGGTCGATGCTCTACGACAACGCCCAGGCCCTGTCGCGGCGGTTGATCAGCGCCTGGCAAACCCCTCTCGAGTGGCTGAACATCCCCCCGGGCGGTGTCGCGCTCGACGTCGGGTCGGGCCCGGGCAACGTCACCGCGTCGCTGGCGCGCGCGGCCGGCCCGGACGGGCTGGCCCTGGGCGTCGACATCTCCGAGGCCATGCTCGCGCGCGCCGTCCGCAACGAAGCGGGGCCGCAGGTCGGCTTCATCAAGGCCGACGCCCAACGACTTCCGCTGCGCGACAGCACGGTCGACGCCGTCGTCTCGGCGGCCGTGTTGCAGCTGGTTCCGAACCCGGCGGCGGCCCTGGGCGAGATGGCGCGGGTGCTGCGGCCGGGTGGCAGGCTGGCCGTCATGGTGCCCACCGTCGGCCCGGCCGCCCGGTTCTTCCAGAAGCTGCCCAACGTCGGGGCGCACGTCTTCGACGACGACGAGATCGCCGACATTCTGGAAGATCACGGGTTCGTCAGCGTGCGGGTGAAGAACTTCGGCACCGTGCAGTGGGTGCGCGGTAAGAACGGCTGACTCAGCCGCTGGTCGGCCTTGCCCTCCCTAGTCGGGCGCTTGGGCGACCATGGCGAGCCGGTCCATGGATTCGCGCAACATCTCCGGCGTCGTCGCGCGGGCACGCTCGAGGCGGGTCGGGTCGGCCAGCGCGGTCCAATCGTAGGTGTGGGTCACCGTGGTGAGTTCGGCGTTCACGGGGCTGAGCTCCCAGCGCCACAGGTGACCTGGCGGCTGCTTCCTTGGTTCGGCTGGACACCAGGCGATCTTGCTGCCTTCGACGAATTCCACGACGTGGTTCTCCCGTACCGCCCCGTTCGTCAGTGTCGTCTTGAACACGTCGCCGACCGCGCGGACCCGCTGACCTGGAGCGGCCGACGCGAGATTGTTGTTCCCGTCCCAGCTCGGCTGGCGGGCGGGATCGGCGATCAGATCGAAGATCCGCGCGGCGCTGGCCGCGATGACGCGAGTGGCGCTCACGACGCCTTCGATTTCCATGTCAGGCATGTCGCTATCCAAACACGCCGACCGCCGGCCCCGCCTCGCCCCCGAGGTGACCTTAGGCCGAAGCATTGGGGACCTTCGGCCGTCGAAGGCGGGGCGGCGCGGTGCGAACGTAGGGGTGCCGGGGCAACCCGGTGGTCTGCCCGAAGTGCAGCAAGCCCATTTTTGGGCGAGGCCATCCGCAAGGGCCTGATTGACCCACCGTCTTACGACGGGGATCTGCCTTCGGGCAGACCTTCATGCGTACGGGCGGTTCACGGCATCCGGGGCAGCGCCTCGACCGGTCCGGACAACGCCGCCTTGACGTAGCGGGTGTCGTCGTCGGCCAGCACCTCGGCGTCGTCGCGTTCGATGCCGTCGACGATCGCGCGCGCCACCTGCCGCGGGTCGTTCTTCGGGGCGTCGAAGCCGGACGTCATGTCGGTGTCGGTGAAGCTGAGGTGCGCCGCAACCACCAGGGTGCCCTGCTTCTCGAGTTCGATGCGCAGCGAATTGGTCGCCGACCACAGCGCCGCCTTGGAGTCTCCGTACCCGCCGGAGCCGGGCATCCAGGACAGGATCGACGCGATGTCGACCAGGGCTCCGCCGCCGTTGCCGGCCAGGATCGGCGCGAACGCCTTCGCGACCCGCAGCGCCCCGAAGTAGTTCGTCTCGAACACCGCACGCACCTCGTCGATGTCGCTGTCGAGCAACGACCGCGCCCCCAGCACGCCGGCGTTGTTGATGACGATGTCCACGTCCGAAGCCGACGCCGCCAGTGCCGCAACGGATTCCGCATCGGTAACGTCCAACTCGGCGCTGACCACCCGCGGGTCTGCAATGGGCTTGGGCGCCCGCGCCGTGGCGTAGACCTTGGCGGCGCCGCGCTGTAACAACTCGTCCACGATGGCCTTGCCGAGTCCGCGCTGTCCGCCGGTAACCACGACCGTCGACCCCTTGATGTTGACCATGATCCGCACTCCTGACTTAGGTAAACCAATTTTGTTTCTGTCACGGTAGTTGCCGGTGACGACATAGGCAAGTATCTTTTAGTTATGTCTATTCCATGGACTGCGTCACAGCGGTACGGCCTCATCCCGGCGCCCGGCGGCCTCGGGCTGGTCCAGGATTTCCTCAACACGAGGGGGATCGCCGGATATGGCCCCGACCTGCTCGCCGACACCGCCCTCGCGCGCGACTGGGTCGAGGGCGCGGTGCGCAACTGGTCGGCCGCCCGCGGCGAGGAGTTGCCGCCGCCGGAGCTCGACGACAACGACCTGACCAAGCTGCGCGCGCTGCGGGGCACGCTCGATTCGCTGGTGGCCGGCGAGGCGCCCATCGGACGAAGCACCGTGACCGCATCCCTCGCGGTCTCCGACGACGGTGCGGTGCGGTTGGAGCCCAGCGGCGCCGGCTGGCGCTGGCTTGCCTCGGCGCTGTGGGGCGAGATCCTGCTGAGCCAGCAGGCCGATACCTGGCGGCGTGTCAAGCAGTGCCATAACCACCGCTGTGGGTCGACGTTCTACGACCGCTCCAAGAACAACAGCGGGGTGTGGCACGACGTCAAGACGTGTGGCAACGCCGCCAATCTGCGCGCCTCGCGGGCCCGACGGCGCGAACGCGCAACGGCCTCAGCGGTTTCGCCACAGTAGGCGGTACCGGTAGTAGAGGCCGCGCCGGATCACGGCTGGGTCAAGGGCGCGGTGCCGTCAACAGCGCTCCATGCCCGGCCGCATGAGCGTCACGGTGGGGCGGGCACGGCGTGGGCTGCCGCGCAGCACCACCTGCAACGCGTCACAGGCGCGCGCCTTGATCGGCGTCACCACATCGAGATTGGTAGGGCTCCGGCTGATCCAGGACGGCAGTGTTGCCACGGTTTCGACCCTTCCCTGTTCGGCCTGTGCGCCGACTCATTGAATTGCACCCGGCCCGCTTTACCGATGCGCCGCGCCGCGGTAAACGCCGCGAAAAGCCGCATTGTGGCGCGACGCACATCCCCCGGCGCGGGGGACGGCGGTCACAGTTTCCGCCAACCTCGGAAACGTCGCAGGTAGCCCGGCAAGCCACGCGCGGACAGCGATTTGGGCCAATCGTCGGCGCGGAAATACGCGTCCGTCCCGCCGTCGACGAAGATCACGCTGCCGCAGAGGAATTCGGCCGATTCGGACAGCATGAAACACATCCAGTCGGCCATGTGCCGCGCCTGGCCGAAGCCACCCACCGGGACCGGGAACGACCGGACGGCCTTGGCCTGCCGCGGCGTCGCGAGCTGTTCTTCCAGCAACGGCGTCATGATGGCTCCGGGCGCCAGGGCGTTCAAGCGCACTCCCGAGCCCGCCCATTCCGGCAGCACCGCGTGGCGCCGCACCCAACGACCGACGGCGATCTTCGACGCCGCATACATCATGGTCGGCGCGGCCGGACCGAACGGCCGCACCGATCGCAGCGCCTTGTCGCCGTCGTGCGCGAGGAAGGCCTTGACCGCTCGCGCCGGGACAAGGGGCACCGTCGTCGCCGAGTTGCTGGCCACGACGACGACTTTCGCGGATTCGGCCGCGGCCAGGGCCGGCCGCCAGGCGACCAGCGGCTCGACGACGCCGAAGAAGTTGACCTGACCGATCTGGCGCAGCCGCTCTCGACCGGGGCTGGGCCCGAGGCCGGCGGCCAGGACCGCACCGTCGAGCTTGCCGCCCGCGGCCGCCAGCACCCCGTCGGCGGCGCGCTTGCGCCCGGCCGGCGTCGACAGGTCCGCGACGATATCGGCGTCTTTGATGTCGACGCCGATCACGGTGTGTCCGTCGGACTTGAGCCGCTGCGCGGTCTCGTGGCCCATCCCGGAAGCCGACCCGGTGACCGCATAAGTGCCCATCGCTCTGTTCTTACCAGTCGCGGCCGGGTCCGGCGTCAGGTTCCGGCGGCGGCCTTCTCGACGTCGAGCAGCTGCTCGCCGCGCCGTTCCTCGTCGTAGGCGGCGCGGCCGCCCCGCAGGCCGAACAGCCGCTTGGAGAACAACAGGTAGACGACGGCGGCCACGTTGATGGCGAAGGTGACCGCCCGGGTCATCGTGATGCCCCTGAACAGGTCGTGAACCTCCAGCGGCAGGAACACCGAGGTGGCGATCACCGCGAAGTACTCGCCCCAGCGCTTCAGCAACCACAGGCCGACCCCTTCGACGACCTCCAGCAGCGCATAGGCGGCCAGCATCAAGGTCAGCAGGGCCAGGGTGGACGGCTTGGCGGCCAGCGCCTTCTCCAGTTCGTGCACGACCGTCATCTGATCGACCTTGAATCCGGCGGCGCGGAAGATCGGCAGGTCGCGTTCCAGCGTGGCCTGGATGGCGCCGCGCGCGCCGCGAAACTTCCACACCGCGTACGCGGCGAGCGCGATCACCACCGCCCGGAACAGGCGCTCGACCGCGAGGGTCCGGATGATGATGGCCTGACGTAAAGCCTTGCCGCGCATGATCATCGGCGCGTCTTCGGCGCGTCCCCGCCCGTGCGGTGAGCCCACGGTGAATTCACCGCAGCGCAGGCAGCGCCAGACTTCGCCCAGTGCGGTGGTGCCGCTCAGCCGGGCGGCGAGGTCCTGCTCGTCGGGGGCATAGGTGGCGTGGCCCGCGACCGCGCAGGTGACCAACTCCCACCGATTACCGCCCTGATCTTTGCGCATGGCCGATCATCGCACCGCCGGAAGCAGGCCATGCAAGGGGGCGCGCCCGGCACGTCAGAACCGGGGCTTGGTGCGCGGCCGCTGCGCCACGGGGCTCGCCGCGCCGAGCAGTGCGGCGAGGTCGGCCACGGGGATCTCGTCGAGGCGACCGACCGCCGTGACGATCTCGGCGCGCAACGTTTCGTCGCAGAAGGGTTCGGCCAGCCATTCGAACTTCTCCGCGACGCGTTCCCACGACATGGGCCGGGTCGGGGAGCCCTCGTAATCGGCTTGCTCGCGGGACAATTCCCGTCCGTCGCGGGTCTCCAGGTGCACCCGCGCCGCCGTGCGTTGCGGATAGTCGGCGGTCAGGTCGGCGGCGGGTTTGACGGCGACACGCGTCAACAGCTCCTGTACGTCGTCGCGCAGGACCCGGTCGGTTTCCAGCTGTTCGGGGCCCACCCCGCCGTCGAGCAGCGCCACCGCACTGAGGTATTTGAGGTTGTAGTCGGCCTGCTCTTTGGTGCGCGGGTCGTCCTTGCCGCCGTAGGCTCCCCCGCCGGCGAAGTCGTATGCGCCCTGGAAGACGTCGAGCGTCACCCGCGCGACGTCCGCACCGCGCAGGTCGTTTTCGGTGCGCAGGGCCAAGATCGCATCGATGACCACCTGCCCGTGGATCAGGGAGCAGTACTGCTTGAGGTAGGTCTGTTCCACGCAGGTGAGCCGCCGGTCGCCGGTCGCGAGGTCGATGGGCTGGCCGAACAGCTGCACCAGGCCGTGCGGGCCCTCGAACAGCGGCTTCGGCCCGGTGACGCCACGGGCGGCCAACATGGTCGCGTAGACGGCGCGCATGCCGGTGATGGCCGGTGAGATGCCCTTCCAATTCGAGACCGGTTCGGCGTGCACCGTCGCCAACGACACGTTGTCGGTCGCGGCGGCCGCGATGGCGTTGGCGGTTTGCTCGACGCTCAGCCCCAGCAGCTTGGCCGTGCCGGCCGCGACCGAGATCGACAGCTGCAACGCATGATTGAGGCCGCGCGCCATCACCGGCACCTGGGAACTGAACCGGCATTGCACCTCGTAGGCGACCGCCAGCGCCAACAGGAAATCGGCTCCGCTGGCGCCGGTGTGCTCGGCGACGGCCAGCACGGCACCGAAGTTGTCGGCGGGATGGCACAGGCCTCCGGCCGTCAGATAGGTGTCGAGCAGGTCGGGATAGCGCACCAGCACCGCGTTGAAAAATGCGGCCTGGTCCACCGATGCGCGTCCGCCGCCCACCAAGGTGGCGGTGGGGACGCCGCTGAACTGGCCGGTGTGGTCGCGGATCGTCCCGACGAGTTCGCCGTCCAGGGAGCCGACCGCGCAGGCGATGCTGTCGAGGACGTTGCGCTTCATCAGCGCGCGCGGCCCTCCCGTCAGGTCGGTCGGCCGCGCGCCGACGACGAATTCGGCCAACTCGTCCACGACGTGGTTGTGTGCCATGACTTTTCGCCTCCCGAGCCGCGTTATCTTCACCCAAGCGCAGCGCCGGCCCGCCGTCCAGGACCGCTCTCCTACCAGTGTTCGGTGCGAGTTCTCACCGCAGGTGGGGGTCGTCGGACGGTGCCCACCACGGCACGGCTGGAGGGGCCGGCCAGTCGCGGGCACGCGCGACCGCCAGCAGCGCGTCCACGGCGCCGCGCACCCCGGTGCGGTCGTCGTCCCGGCGGTGCAGCAGCGACCACGTCCAGAGCGGCACCGGTTCGGCGACGGGACGCTGACCCAGGCTGGGCGGGAGGGCCACGGTGTGGCGCTTCGGTGACGCGAGCACGGCCGCGCCGATCCTGCGCACGTGGGCGTAGAACGCGTCCCCGGTGATGCCGCCGTCGTCGATGGACACGACGCGGGCGCCGGTGGCGGCGGCGAACTCCTTGGCGTATCGATTCCACGATGACCATGCCGACTCGTCCGCGTCTACGAGCACGCTGATCCGTTGTGCCACAATGGGTTCCGTCGAGCTGAGGCCCGGGCCGACGGCGTGCAGCGGCTCGGTCCGCAGCAGGTGTGCCGTCAGACCCCGCTCCTCGGCCTGGCTCGCGGTGACCCACGCCAGCGCGATGTCGAGGGTGCCCTCGGCCACCCGGTCGGCCTGGGCGTGCGACGGCAGCACCCAGTCGTCGAGCCGCAGGTCCGCCGCGTTCCCCAGCAGGGTGGTGATGTCGTCGGGAAGCCAGCTGACGTAGCCCAGGCGCACCGGCGCGCTGCACGCGCCCGCCCGCTGCAGCCGGGCCCTGGCGTCGTCGGCCAGCGACAGGATCCGGCGCGCGTCCGGAAGGAGGGTGCGTCCGGCCTCGGTCAGCCGGACGCTGCGCCGGTCCCGCACGAACAGGCCGGCGCCCAGCTCGCGCTCCAGCGCGATGATCTGTTGCGACAGGGCCGGTCCGGAGATGTGCACGCGTTGCGCGGCCCGGCCGAAGTGCAGCTCCTCGGCGACGGCCACGAAGTAGCGCAACTGCCGCAGTTCCATAGGCGGAGCCTAGACCGCGCGGCCGACCCCATCCGGTCGAGGCGGGGCCAGGCTGATCGCCGCCGTTTCGTCGGTCAACTGCTTGCCGATGGCCCGGATCTGCCGCGCCGACAACGGACACAGCGGGTGCACGGCCACCATGAGGGCGACGTGTCGTTCGTCGAAAACCGGTGCGGCGATGGTCACCACGGGTTGCTTGCGGCGACCCGGGTTGTCGTCGGAGAGGAACCCTATGGTGGTGAACTCGTCGAGCAACTGATCCACGATGTGCCGCACCGGCGTGGGCATCTCAGCGCTGTCCAACGTGCCGACCACCTGCACCGCCTGGGCGAGCGCGGGCGTGGTCCAGTCGACGTCGAATCCCCGCTCGCGGGTGTGCTGCAGCACCCGTTCCAGGCGCCGGGTGCGATCGGGGTTGTTGCCGACGCCACGGCGGATCCACGCGCGTTGTTCCTCCTCGTCGTCCCAGGCGGCGAGCGCCACCCCGAAGGGCGGGGCGTAGGGGATGCGGTCGCCGGGGATTCCGGACGGTGGGGCGGCGGGCTGGCCCTCGAATGCGGTGACCACCAACGAATCCCCGAATCGCTCGACCACGGAGCAGCCGTAGCCGATCTGCCGCGACAATCGCAGGGCCGCGGAACGGGCCGCATGCGCGAGCGGCCGGGCGGTGTCGGTGCGCGCCGCCACGACGACCAGCGCGGGGCCCAGCGTGAACGTCTTGGCGACCGGATCGCGGCTGGCCCACCCCCGGTCGCACAGCGTCTTGAGGATCGCGTGGGCCGTCGCCTGCGTGAGATCGAGCTCGCGCACGATGTCGGAGAACCGCAGCCGCGCGTTTGAAGACCGGGCCAGGAGCTCGACGACGTCGAGCACCCGGGCGGTCGGCGCAGACGTCGCTCCCCGAATGGCTTGACTCCCCTGCCGCACGCTTTAGAGTGAGACGAACATTCGAGAGTCTATATCGACTATTCGAGAAAGTAACTGTGTTGCGCGCTGCGGTGAAGACCTGCCATGACCGAACGTGATGACCGCCAGGACATCTCCGAATTGCTGGTGCGCTACGCCACCGGGATCGACCGGCGCGACTGGCCGCTGTTTCGCACGGTGTTCACCGCGGACTGCCAGCTCGACTACGGCGTGATCGGGTCGTGGACCGGCGTCGACGCCGCCACGGACTTCATGGCACAGGTGCACGCCTTGGCGGGACACACGCTGCACAGGCTGACCAACCAGGCGATCACGGTCGACGGCGACACGGCCACGGCGCGCACCTATCTCGACGGCCTGATCATGGCCGCCGACAACGACTCCGGCGTCAACGCGATCGGCTTCTACGACGACGAGATCGTGCGCACCCCCGACGGGTGGCGCATCGCCCGCCGGCGCTACACCCAGGTGCGCCTGACGACGGTCGGGGCCGGCGGATGACGTTCGCAGCCAAGTACGGACCCTGGGCGGTGGTGGCCGGGGCCTCAGACGGGGTGGGCGCGGCGTTCGCCCGCGGCCTCGCCGAGCGCGGCGTCAACGTGGTGCTCATCGCCCGCCGGCAAGCCGTCCTCGAGGACGTCGCGGCCGGGATTCGCGACGACACGTCGGCGTCCACGCGGACCCTCGCCATCGATCTCGCCGAACCGGGTGCGGCGGCGGCGATCGCCGCGGCGACAGGCGACCTCGAGATCGGCTTCCTCGCGTACTGCGCGGGGGCCGACCCGAACTTCGAGCCGTTTCTCGCCAACCCGATCGAAACCGCCGAGGCGCTGGTGCGACGCAACTGCATGGTGCCGATGCAGCTGTGCCACCACTTCGCCGCCGGCATGGTCGAGCGGGGGCGCGGCGGGATCGTGCTGTTCGGGTCGGGCGCCGGCCTGGCCGGGGGGGCCAACATGGTGGCCTACGGCGCGTCGAAGGCGTTCGACATGGTCTTCGCCGAGGCGCTGTGGGCCGAGTTGCACGACAAGGGGGTCGACGTCCTGGGCCTCATCCTGGGGAAGACCGATACGCCCGCCCTGCGGCAACTCGAACACAGCCGCGGGCAGATCGGTTCGCTCGACGAGGTACCGCCGGGCGCGGCCGCCGTGGCGGACGTCATCGCCGAGGCCTTCGAGAACCTGGGCAACGGACCGACCCTGATGGTCGGCGACATGATGCGCGCCGCCGAACAAATGTTGGCCTCGCTAACCCGCAACCAAGCCGTCGCACTGTTCGCCCAGGCCGCGGCCGCCGCCATGGGGCCGGGGAAATAGCGGGAACCTCGCCCGCCCGCGGCTCGTCGTACTGCGTAGGAACCTGATTCCGGGCCCAAAGGTTTGCCAAACTTCGGAATCTGGGTGCCCTAACTTTTCGCTGGCGCCGCCCTGGCCAGCAAAGATGATCGCCAGCGCCGAGCCATCTTCGGCTGTCGACCACGTTGCTGGCGACGGGCAGCGCGGGTAACTTGGGTAGGCGGTTCGGCATGGCAAACCTAACCTCACTACGTCGGTACAGTCGCCACCCCTCCGTATCGAAGGATGACGATGCTCGCCACAGACAGGCCCGCCGCGGTCACCACGGCAGAACGCTCCCGGCGTCGCACCCTGACCCGGTCCGGACTGATCACCGCGGCGTTCGTCGCACCGGCGCTGGTGATCCGCGTCGCCGGGTTGCACCCCGACCCGGTCATCGCCCTCATCACCTTCGGCGCCGCGGTGGTGTCGGCCAGCTTCCTGCTGGCCTGGGCGGCCGAAGCCGCGCAGATCGATGTCTCCGGCGGAATGGCGACCGCGGTGCTGGCGCTGATCGCGGTGCTGCCCGAGTACGCCGTCGACCTGTATTACGCGTACGTGTCCGGCCACAACGCGGATTACACGCAATACGCCGCCGCCAACATGACCGGGTCCAACCGGCTGCTGATGGGTCTCGGTTGGCCCGTCGTCGTACTGGTCAGCATCGTGGTGGCGCGCAAGGCCGGCAACGCGAAGGCCACCGGCTTGGCGCTGCAACCGACCAATCGCCTCGAACTCGGATTCCTGCTGATCGCCGGCGTCATCGCGTTCGCGATACCGGCGAGCGGCCAGATCCACTTCGGTCTGGGCTTGGTGCTGTTGGCGTGGTTCGGGTTCTACCTCTACAAAGTGAGCCACGGCGACGTGGAGGAGCCCGACCTGATCGGGACCGCCGCCGCCCTGGGGGAGCTGCCCGACCGCGGGCGGCGGATCGTCGTGGTCGGGCTCTTCCTGGCCTCCGGCGCGGTGATCCTGTTGTGCGCCAAGCCGTTCGCCGACAACCTCGTCGCCGCGGGTACCGAGCTCGGCATCGACCGCTTCCTGCTGGTTCAATGGCTCGCCCCGCTCGCTTCCGAGGCCCCGGAGTTCATCGTCGCGACCATCTTCGCCGCCCGGGGCAAGGGCACCGCGGCCATCGCCACCCTGATCTCCTCCAAGGTCAACCAGTGGACGCTGCTGATCGGGTCGCTGCCGGTCGCCCACCTGCTGGGCGGCGGCGGATTCTCGCTACAGCTCGACCAGCGTCAGGTGGAGGAAGTGTTGCTCACGGCCACCCAAACCATGATGGGGGTGGCGCTGCTGTTGGCGCTGCGGTTCCACCGCGCCGCGGCGTGCACGCTGCTGGGCCTGTTCGTCGTGCAGTTCCCCATCGCCTCGACCCATGGCCGGCTGCTGCTCTGCGGCGCCTACACCGCGGTGGCCATCGTCGCGCTGATCCGAAACCGGCGGCATCTGGCGGCCACCGTGCGGGCGCCGTTCTTCGGCACGGCAATCCGCCACAGCGGCCATCCCCACCATCAGGTGCCGGACCCCTAACTGCCCGCGGCCACCCGCCGTATACCGTCCAGATATGAATCAAGTGTCGGTGATCACGGGCGGCGCGGGCGGCATGGGCCTGGCCACGGCCAAAGTCGTCGGACGAGACCACACCGTCGTCCTGTGCGACGTCAGGCGGGACCGGCTCGCCGCGGCGGCCGCCGCCCTCGACGAACTCGGAATGACGCACACGGCCGTCGATTGCGACGTGACCGACCGGCGGGCGGTCGCCGACCTGCTCGACACCGCAACCAATCTCGGGACGCTCGCCTCGGTCATCCACACGGCGGGCGTGAGCCCCAGCATGGGCACGGCCGACTATGTGATGCGGACCAACGCGCTCGGCACGCTCAACGTCAACGAGGCGTTCTACGCGGTGGCCGGCGAGGGCTCGGCGATCGTCAACGTGGCATCGATGGCCGCTCACCTGCTGCCCGCGGAAATGGTTCCGGTGGACCGCTTTTCGCTTGCGCTGAGCGACGTCGACGGGTTCATGGCCGCGATGACGACGGCCTGCGACATCGCGCCCGAGGAGGCGCGGCCCGGCCTCGCCTACGCCGTCAGCAAGAGCTTCGTCAAGTGGTATAGCCAGTCCCAGGCGGAGCGGTTCAACGCCCGCGGGTTGCGCATCGTCTCGGTGTCGCCGGGCTCCATCGACACCGAGATGGGCCGGCTCGAGGAACAGGCCGGCGCCGGAGCGATGGTCACCAACGCCGCCGTCCCGCGGTGGGGCCGGCCCGAGGAGATGGCCGACCTGCTGGCGTTCTGCGCCAGCGACAAGGCGGGTTACCTCACCGGCACCGATATCCTCAACGACGGTGGCGTGATCGCCTCGATGGCTGAGCGGGCCAGGGTGGCCGCCGCGGGCTGATCGCGACGGCGTGACTCGCGGGCAGTCGAAAGCGCACCGCGGCCCCGGCACAGCTACCTATGCTGAGCGGATGCCGCAACGGGTGCTGCGTGAACGCCTGATCGATCTCGAGGTCCCGGACCAGGACGAGGCGCGCGGCCGCGCGCTGCGCAAGATGGTGCCGCGCCGCACGCTCGCGCAGCTGACACCATCGCAGAAGTCCGCCACCGAAATCCTGGTGGCCCAAAACGCCGGGCGGCTGCGCGAACTCGTCCCGCTGCGGTTCGCCCGGATGCTCGCCGACCCGTTCTCGTTCTACCGCGGCTCGGCCGCCGTGATGGCCGCCGACCTGGGCGCCAGCCCGTCGAGCGGGATCGAAGTGATGTGTTGCGGAGACGCCCACGTGTCCAACTTCGGCATGTACGCGGCGCCGCACCGCTCAATAGTGTTCGACCTCAACGACTTCGATGAGGCCGCAGTCGCCCCGGCGGAATGGGACGTCAAGCGCCTGATTACCAGCGCGATCATCGGCGGGCGCCACGCGGGGTATCCCGCCAAGGCCATCCGCCGCTGCGTCGGGCAGGCGTTACTCGGCTACCAAACCAGCCTGCAGGCGATGCTCGCGATGGACGTGCTGGACCGCTACTACCTGCGCGTGGAACCGGAGCGGCACGCCGGCACCGTGTCCAAGGGCCTGCTCGGCGTGATCCAGAAGACGACGTCCCGGGCGCGCAGCCGGACGTCGGCGCGCGTCTTCAAGCAGCTCACCGAGATCGGCGCCGACGGGACGACGCGGCTGCGCGAGGCGCCACCGGTTCTGCAGCACGTCGACGAGGACGCCGAAGCCGTGCTGATGGAGTCGATTCAGGAATACCTGTCCACCGTTCCCGCCGACATCGCGCTGCTGCTGTCGCACTTCCGCGTCACCGACGTGGCGTTGCGGGTGGTCGGCGTCGGCAGCGTGGGAACCCG
>NZ_LZJG01000363.1:0-749 GCF_001667785.1 Mycobacterium sp. E3247
ATTCGGCCACGCAGCGCATGGTGGCAACGACGATCCGCTGCCGCGTCTCCTCGCCGCTGGCGCCGACCGGACGTCCCCGTTGCGCCCGCGTCACCATGCTGTCCTCACTCGCGCGTCCCGTCCGCCGGCTCCCGGTCCCCGACACGGTCGAATATAATCGAGTGATCGATTAGTTCCGGCTTCGCCGCGGAGGTGCGTAGTGCGTGATGGACGGAGCTGCGGCGGGCTTCCCGCCGCATGAGCGTCACGCCGCCGCAATTGGGTCGGCCGGTGGGTGCCGACGGTGAGCAGACCCGGGCCCGCATCATCACCGCCGCGATGCGATGTGTGGCCGAGAATGGCTATTCGCGCACCACGATTCGCGAGATCGCCCGGGCGGCCGACGTCACCAGCGGCAGCCTCTACAACTACTTTCCGAACAAGGCGGAGCTGATCAACGCCGCGATAGCGGCGCGGACCGACGTCGCGTTGCCGCGGCTGCGCGCGGCCGCCGCGCGCCCGGGGACCGCCGTCGACCGGATCGAGGCGGTGCTCGACGAATCGGGCCGGCTCATGCGCGAGTATCCCGATCTGGCCGCCTTCGAGTGGGTGATCCGCGCCGAGGGCGCCGTCACCCGCGATTCGCGGCTCGCGGCCGAATTCCAGGTGTTTCGCGGGATCATCGAGGGCGTCGTCGACGATGCCTACCGCCGGGGCGAGCTCGCGCACCGGGCCGACCGCAACGGCATCATCGAGGCCGTCTACGCGCT
>NZ_LZJG01000364.1:0-24581 GCF_001667785.1 Mycobacterium sp. E3247
GGGGGCCGGCTTCAGGCTGTCGATCGCCGCCTTCACCGCCGCACGGTTGGTCGTCGGCGAGACCAGCAGCGAGGCGTTGGCCGCGAACTCCACCAGCCCCAGGTTGATGCCCGGGGTCAGCTGGGTGGCGAACTGGGCGGCCGCCTCCTCGGCGGCCTTGAGCCGGTTGGGGGGGACGTCGGTGGCCCGCATGGACTGCGACATGTCGATGACCAGCACGACCACCGCGCGGTTGCGCGGGATGCGCATGTCGTGGGTGGGTGTGGCCAGCGCGACGGTCAGCAGGATCAGGCTGAGCAGCGACACGGCGATCGGGATGTGCCGCGTCGGCGACTGCGGCACGCTCGCCTCGGTGAACCGGCGCAGCCGGCGCCGACGGCGGGACTGGACCAGGACGTACACCGCGAGCAAAGCCAGCGGGAGCAAACCGAACAGCAGCATGCCGGGGCGTTGAAAGCCGTACAGCGGTAACGGGCCTATCCCGGGAAGCGACACCCGCCAGTAAAGATGAGACTCACCGGCCCGTCAAACGGGGGCTACTCGCGCCTGAGCCGCCCGTCGACGAATTGCTCCAGGTTCTCCCACTCCCGCACCGCCGGGGCGTACGGCGCGGCGGGCCTGCCGACCGAGCCGGGCTCGAGCACGTAGGCCACCAGCTTGCCCAGCGGGCGGCCCGGCTCGAGCGCCTTGTCGACCGTGCCCTCCTCCGAGTAGTCGCCGATGTCGCGGAGCAGCTCGACGGCCAGCTCCAGCTGGTCGCGGTCCACGGCGTCGGGACCGTCGGCGATGTCGTCGGCAAGCCCGCTGAGCACGTAGACGTTGTCCTCGGTGACCTTGACTTCCAGCGAACCGTCGGTGGCGGCGGTGCGGATGTCGTCGTAGGTGCTCAGGTCGGCCAGGTCGTGGTCGTGCTCGTCGGCGAGGTAGCGGGCCAGCGCGCGCTCGGAGGTGAACACGCTGATGCGCCCGTTGCGGCCCAGGAAGATCGGGCGGTCGTCGAGGTAGCACCGCAGCGTGTAGAAGGTCCCCGAACTCGTCATGATCCGAATCGGGTCGATGCCCACCTGCTGCCAGAAATCCTCGTCGCTGCCCAGGATCACCGTGTCGCCGGCCGCGCGCGGTTCCTCGTCCTCCTCGTCGCCGCCCTCCGCGGATTCGTCCGCCTCCGCGTCGGCTTCCTCGGCGGCCTCGGCGGCCGCCTCGGTGTCCTCGACGTCTTCGGTGTCGGGTTCCTCGGGCTCCTCGTCGAGTTCGTCGGCGGCCTTGGCCGACAGCTTCTCGTCGACCTCGGGCGTGCTGACGATGCCCTCGACGGCGCCGAGCACGTCGTCCCAGCCGCGCCCGATGATCTCGCCGATAGCGTTCCAGCGCTTGAGGCCGGCCTTGCCGGTGAAGTGGTCGATCCCGCCCGACACCGTGCCCAGCGTCGGATTGCCGTTGAAGAACTTCAGCACCGCCGCGAGCTCACACACCGAGCCGATGGACGAGACGAGCGCCAGCGTGCGGGCCAGCGAGGACACCGACTCCTCGGTCGGCTTCTCCGACACCAACTCCTCGACCGTGACCAGGTCGAACTGCCTGTCCTCGGCCGGTGAGAACTTGTGCGCGTGGGCGGTGGTCAGGTCCTTCCACGCCGGGTGGTCGACCAGGTCGTTGTCGGTATCGGAGCGCACGAACGCGACCAGGTCGGCGACCGAGGAGAAGACGTACAGGTCCTCGTCCTTGCCCAGGAACGCCTCCCACTCGTCGCCGGCGTCGCGCCAGCGGGGTGCCCACACGGTGTAGCGGTCACCGTCGGACAGGCTCAGGCGGATGGGCACGAGGTCAGCAGCCATGCGGCACACAATAGCGACGGCCGCCGAGGGCGCCCGGCGCGGCTAGCCCGGACCTAGCCCCAGATATCCGTGATCGGCGGTGCGCCGCCGGCGTAGCCGGTTTTGGGCAGCCCGTACATCTGCTCGATCGTGGAAAGCACGGTGTAGTGGTTGATCTGCTCGCTGTAGCTGCCGGGGCGCACGTGGGCGCCGTAGAAGATCGTCGGGATCTGGTTGCGCCTTCCGCCGTCGTCCTCGTCCCACGTCACGATCAGCAGGCTGTTGTTGGCCGCCGCCCAGTTGGCGTAGCCCGACAGCTCGCGGTTCAGCCAGGCGTCGGCCTGCGCGATGGAGCCGTCGTGCATGTTGTCGTCGTTGTTGGGGATGACGAACGACACGGTGGGCAGGCCGGCGTAGTTGCCCATCGGGAAGGCCGAGAACGGCAGGGAGTTCGCCGGCGGGACGTTGGTGAAGTTGGCCCACGGCACGTGCTTGCGCGCGTATTTCCCGGCGGTGCACGCCGGCGAGCCCACCGCGGGCAGGCCTTCGGCGAAGCCGGCGAACGTGTACCCCGCCGCCAGCAATTCGGAACCCAGGTTGGGTGCGGCGCCGGCGTTGACCGGGCACGTGTCGCTGGTCACGCCGAAGGTGTTGCCGGCGAACAGCGCGAGGTAATTCGGTTCGCTCGGGTGTGTTTCGGCGTAGGACTGGGTCATGTTGGCGCCGGCCGCGGCCAGGGCGGTGATGAAGGGCGCCGACTTGTTGCCGATGATGTTGGCCTCGGAGCGGTTCTCCTCCACCACGATCACGATGTGCGCCGGCTGCGGAAGGGCCGCTGCGGCAAGGCCTATCCGCGGAGCCGGTGGGCCGGGCGCCGGCTGCAGCAGGGCCACCGCGGCGAGGAGTCCGAGAACTCGTAATGCCCTGTCCGTCAGGCGGGTTGCAGCCGGGATTCCGCTGGGCACCACGGGAGCATAGTGGCGGTCAGGGCGCCCCGACGGCGGCGACGCGGGCCGTTTCGGCGGGGCGTTAACGAAATGCGGCCGGATCGTTATATAGGGTCGAACACCGTGGAGGTGCGCATTGTCGATCACCCGCTGGCGGTCGCCCGGCTGACGACGATGCGCGACAAACGCACCGACAGCGACGGATTCCGGGCGGCGTTGCGTGACTTGACCGCGATGTTGATCTATGAGGCCACCCGGGACGCGCCCCGCGAGACCTTCCCGATCCACACCCCGCTGGCCGAGGCGCTGGGGGAACGGCTGGCCGAGCCGCCCCTGCTGGTGGCGGTGCTGCGGGCCGGGCTCGGCATGGTCGACCAGGCGCTTGCGCTCCTGCCCCAGGCGCGGGTCGGATTCGTCGGCGTCGCCCGCAACGAGGAAACCCACCAGGCGAGTGGGTATTTCGAGTCGCTGCCCGACCGGCTCGCCGGCGTGCCGGTGCTGGTGCTGGATCCGATGCTGGCCACCGGAGGGTCGCTGAAGTACACCGTGGGGCTGCTGCTGGAGCGCGGCGCGACCGACATCACGGTCTTGTGTGCGCTGGCCGCCCCCGAAGGCGTTGCGGCGCTTGAGAAGACGGTGCCCGACGCGCGGCTGTTCACCGTGGCGGTCGACGACGGGCTCAACGAGAACGCCTATATCGTGCCGGGTCTCGGCGACGCGGGCGACCGCCAGTACGGGCCGCGCTAGCTCACAGGTTCGCGGCCGCCGACACCACCTCGTCGCGCAACGCGCGGGCGCGCCGCCGCGCATCCTGCAGGCCGCCGCTGACCGCGCAGCGAACTTCGATGTAGCACTTCAGCTTCGGCTCGGTCCCGGAAGGCCGCACCACCAGCCTGACAGTCGTGTCACCGGCGCCCCCGGTGAAGATCAGCGCGTCGGTGATATCGGTGACGGTCGCGTCGAACCCGGCGAGCGTCGCCGGTGGCGCCGACCGCAGCCGCCGCATCAGGTCGGCGGCCTCGGCGGCGTCGGCGACGCGGCGCGACACCGCGGCGACGTCGTGCACGCCGTGCCGCCGGGCGAGGTCGTCGAGCGCGTCGGTCACCGAACGGCCCTCGTCCTTCAGCGCCGCCACCAGATCGCACACCAGCACCGCGGCGCTGATGCCGTCCTTGTCGCGCACGGCGTCCGGGTCGACGCAGTGCCCGATCGCCTCCTCGTAGGCGTACACCAGGGTGTCGCCGGGCGCGTTCGCGTCGGCGCGCGCCAGCCACTTGAACCCGGTGAGCGTCTCGACGTGGGTGGCGCCGTGGTGGTGGGCGATCGCGGCCAGCATCCGCGACGACACCACGGTGCTGGCCACCACCGCCGTTCGCGGATCGGGGATGTGCGACAGGATGTAATCGCCGAGCAGCCAACCGGTTTCGTCGCCGGACAGCATTCGCCATCCCGATTCGGTGGGGACGGCAACCGCGCAGCGGTCGGCGTCGGGATCGAGCGCGATCGCGACGTCGGCGGTGACGTCGGCCGCGAGGGCGAGCAGCGCGTCGGTGGCGCCGGGTTCCTCCGGGTTGGGGAAGGCGACGGTGGGGAAGTCCGGGTCGGGAGCGAACTGGGCTCCCACGGTGTGTACCTGCGGGAAGCCGGCGCGCTGCAGCGCTTCCACCGCCACGACGCCGCCCACCCCGTGCAGCGGGGTCAGGGCCACCCGCACCGGGCCGGTGCCGCGCCGCACGCCGGCCGCGCGCTCGACGTACTGCTCGACGACATCGGTGACGGCGGGTTGCACCGGCGCCCTGTCGATTTCGTCCGCCGGGGGAGCCGCGGCCATCGCGGCCTCGATCTCGCGGTCGGTGGGGGAGACGATCTGGATGCCGCCGTCGGTGTAGACCTTGTAGCCGTTGTCGGTCGGCGGGTTGTGTGACGCGGTGATCTGTATCCCGGCGCCGGCCCCGGCGCGGCGCACGGCGAACGCAACCACCGGCATGGGGACCGGCCCGGGCAGCAGCGTCACCGATAATCCTTGGGCGGCAAGCACTTCGGCGGCTACCGTGGCGAAGACGGCGGAGCCGTGCCGGGAGTCGCGCCCGACGATGACCTGCGAGCCGGCCAGGTCGCGGGCGTCCAGCACCCGCGCCACCGCCCAGGTGGCCCGCGACACCACCGCCACGTTCATGGCGTCGGGGCCGCCGCGCACCGGGCCGCGCAGGCCCGCGGTGCCGAACTTCAGTGGGTGGGCGAAGCGTGCGGCGAGTTCGTCGGGCCCGCAGGCGGCGAGCTCGGCGGCCGTCGCCGGGTCGGGATCGTGCGCGATCCACTCCGCCGCGGCGATCGCAAGCCCGGCGTCGCCGGGGGCCGCGGGTCGCCGCCGTTCCTCGGGCGTCATCGCTAGAACCGGGCCACGACGTCGGCCAGCAGGGCGCCCATCCGGCTCGCCGACGCGGCGCCGGCGGCGAGCACCTCGGCGTGGCTCAGCGGCTGGCCGCCGATTCCCGCGGCCAGGTTGGTCACCAGCGACACCCCCAGCACCTCGGCGCCGGCCGCCCGGGCCGCGATGGTCTCGTGCACAGTCGACATGCCGACCAGGTCGGCGCCCAGCGTGCGCAGCATCCGCACCTCGGCGGGCGTCTCGTAGTGCGGCCCCGGCAGCCCGGCGTAGACGCCCTCGGCCAGCCCCGGGTCGACCTGGCGGGCGAGGTCGCGCAGCCGCGGCGCGTAGGCGTCGGTAAGGTCCACGAACTGCGGGCCGGCCAGCGGCGAACGCGCGGTCAGGTTGAGGTGATCGCTGATCAGCACCGGCTGGCCGACCGCCATGTCGGTCCGCAGACCGCCGGCCGCGTTGGTCAGCACGACGATGCGCGCGCCGGCCGCGCAGGCCGACCGCACCGGGTGAACGACGTGACACAGGTCGTGGCCCTCGTAGGCGTGCACGCGGCCGACCAGCACCAGCACCCGGCGCTCGCCCACACGCGTCGACATCAGCTCGCCGGTGTGCCCCACGGCCGTGGGGGGCGCGAAGCCCGGCACGTCGGCCTGGGGCAGCACGGCGGTCGGAGTGCCAAGGGCGTCCGCCGCGGGCCGCCACCCCGATCCGAGGACGACGGCGACGTCGTGCTCGGCCACGCCGGTGCGCTCCCCGATGAATTGCGCCGCCCGCCGCGCGAGGCCGGCGGGATCGGATGCGACGTCGCTCACAGTCGGGGAGCCTAGTGCGGGCCGCCGGATCGAGCGCCGCGATGGTGCCCGCCGGGATATGTGAAAATCTGCCGCATGGATCTTCGTAGGTGGCCGGTCGTCGGCCTGGCCGTCGCCGTTGCGGTGTCGGTGTTTTCGATCACGAGCGGCGCGGCGGCAACGGCGCGGGCCGACGGGTGCCCCGATGTGCAACTGATCTTCGCCCGCGGCACCGCCGAGCCGCCCGGCCTGGGGGTGGCCGGGGACGCGCTGCTGGCCGCGCTGCAGCCCGCGCTGGGCTCGCGCAGCGTCGACGCGTACGCGGTGAACTATCCGGCCAGCTACAACTTCCTGCAGACCGCCGACGCCGCGAACGACGCGCGCGACCACATCGCGCAGATGGTCGACCAGTGCCCGGGGACGAAGCTGGTGCTCGGCGGCTTCTCCCAGGGCGCCGCCGCGGTCTCGATGCTGGCCGGGGTGCCGCCGCTGGGCAACACCATCGGCAACTTCGGCTCGGCGCCCGAGCTGGATCCCGGCCTGGCCGGCAAGGTCAGGGCGGTTGCGGTGTTCGGCAATCCCGGCAATCGCTTCAACACACCGCTTTCGACGACCGGTCTGTTCGCCGGCCGCGCCATCGACATCTGCAGCCCCGGTGATCCGGTGTGCGTCGTCGGCGGCCGGGACCGGGAGGCCCACCACGACTACGGCGTGGCGCCGTACCCCGGACAGGCGGCGGGATTCATCGCCGGACTAGTGTAGCCCCGGCGCTCTTCGTCGCGGTGGGATACTGCGAGGATGCCCACCTCCGCATTGGACCACCCCTCAGGCAGGGTCGAGGATGTCGTGCGGCGACGTGGCCCCGACCTGGTTGAGCTGTCCCACGCCATCCACGCCGAGCCCGAGCTGGCGTTCGCCGAGCATCGCAGCTGTGCCAAGGCCCAGGCGCTGGTCGCCGAGCGCGGTTTCGAGATCACCGCGTCCGCCGGTGGCCTGGAGACTGCGTTTCGCGCCGACTTCGGCAGCGGCCCACTGACCGTCGGGGTCTGCGCCGAATACGACGCGCTGCCCGAGATCGGGCACGCCTGTGGCCACAACATCATCGCGGCGTCCGCGGTGGGCACCGCGCTGGCGCTGGCCGAGGTGGCCGACGAGCTGGGCCTGCGGGTGGCGCTGATCGGTACCCCCGCCGAGGAGATGGGCGGCGGCAAGGCGCTGCTGCTGGCCGCCGGGGTGTTCGACGACATCGCGGCGGCGGTGATGCTGCATCCGGGGCCCGCCGACATCGCGGCGGCCCGCTCGCTGGCACTGTCGGAGGCGACGGTGCACTACCGTGGCAAGGAATCCCACGCTGCCGTCGCGCCGCATCAGGGGATCAATGCCGCCGACGCCGTGACCGTCGCGCAGGTGGCCGTCGGGCTGTTGCGGCAGCAACTGGCCCCGGGTCAACTGGTGCACGGGATCGTCACCGACGGCGGGCAGGCGGTCAACGTCATCCCCGGGCACGCGACGCTGGAGTATGCGATGCGGGCCGTCGAATCGGATTCGCTGAGACAGCTGGAGGGCAGGATGTACGCGTGCTTCGCCGCGGGTGCGCTGGCCACCGGCTGCGAATACGAAATCGACAACCCGGCCCCCGCCTACGACGAGCTCACGCCCGACGCATGGCTGGCTGACGTCTTCCGTGAGGAGATGCGCCGGCTGGGGCGCGAGCCGGTGGCCCGCGAGTTCGAGGCGGCGCTGCCCATGGGCAGCACCGACATGGGCAACGTGACCCAGGTGCTGCCGGGGATCCACCCGATCGTCGGGGTCGACGCCGGTGGCGCCACGGTGCACCAGCGCGCCTTCGCCACCGCCGCGGCCGGCCCCAGCGCCGACCGCGCTGTCGTCGACGGAGCGATCATGTTGGCCCGCACGGTGGTTCAGCTGGCCCAGACGCCCGCCGAGCGCGACCGCGTCATGGCCGCGCAGGAACGGCGGGCGCACGCATGAGCCTCGCCGATGCCGCCACCTCCTGGCTGGCCGCACACCACGACAACCTGGTCGAGTGGCGCCGGCACATCCACCGCTACCCCGAGCTCGGCCGGCAGGAGTACGCCACCACCCAGTTCGTCGCCGAGCGGTTGGCCGACGCGGGGCTCAACCCCAAGGTGCTGCCCGGTGGCACCGGGCTGGTCTGCGACCTGGGCCCCGAACACGAGCCCAGGATCGCGCTGCGGGCGGACATGGACGCGCTGCCCATGGCGGAACGGACCGGCGCGCCCTACACCTCCACCATGCCCAACGTCGCGCACGCCTGCGGCCACGACGCCCACACCGCGATCCTGCTCGGCACCGCGCTCACCCTGGCGTCGGTGCCGGAGCTGCCGGTCGGGGTGCGGCTGATCTTCCAGGCCGCCGAGGAGTTGATGCCCGGCGGCGCGATCGACGCCATCGCGGCCGGAGCCATTTCCGGGGTGTCGCGGATCTTCGCCCTGCACTGCGACCCGCGGCTGGAGGTCGGCCAGATCGCCGTGCGCCACGGCCCCATCACCTCGGCGGCCGACCAGATCGAGATCACCCTGCACTCCCCGGGCGGGCACACGTCGCGCCCACACCTGACCGCCGACCTGGTCTACGGCCTCGGCACGCTGATCACCGGGTTGCCCGGGGTGCTGTCGCGCCGCCTCGACCCGCGCAACGGCACGGTGCTGGTGTGGGGCGCGGTCAACGCGGGGGTCGCCGCCAACGCCATCCCGCAGACCGGGGTGCTGGGTGGCACGGTCCGCACCGCCAGCCGGCAGACCTGGGTAGGGCTCGAGGAGATCATCCGGGAGACGGTGTCCTCGCTGCTCGCGCCGCTGGGCATCGACCACACGCTGCAGTATCGGCGCGGCGTGCCGCCGGTGGTCAACGAGGACGTCTCGACACGCATCCTCACCCACGCGATCGAGGCCATCGGCCCCGACGCGCTGGCCGACACCCGCCAGTCCGGCGGGGGCGAGGACTTCTCCTGGTACCTCGAGGAGATTCCCGGCGCGATGGCGCGCCTGGGCGTGTGGCCGGGTCAGGGGCCGCAGCTGGACCTGCACCAGCCGACGTTCGACCTCGACGAGCGCGCCCTGGCGATTGGGCTGCGCGTGATGGTCAACATCGTCGAGCAGGCTGCCCACTTCTAGCTCTTCCACAGCGCGAGCGACCGTGTCTGTACGGCGACACGTCGCTGTGAGCGGCAATTTGCGGTCGCTCGGCAGGGTGAGTTGTCGGCGTGGCGGAGCCCGCCCACCATGGCCCGCATGCATCCAGAGCTCAGCCGGCTGCTCGACGCCCAGGGCGGCGTCGTCACGTCCGCGCAGGCTCTGACGTACCTGCCGCGTCGGGCGTTGGACCTTGAGCTGCAGAGGGTTTGGCATGGCATCTACGGCCAGGGCGAACTGACCACCGCGCTGCAACTCCGTGGCCTGGATTTGGCAACCGGCACCAGCGTCGCCGCATGCATGGGTACAGCCGCCGCCGCGTACGGCTTCGACACCGAGTCGACGCCCGCGCTGCACGTGCTCGAGCCGGATGGCCGCCGACTGCGATCGTCCGACGGACTGATAGTGCACCGGCGTGAGGGCGCCCCATTGACCATGGTCGGTGGACGCCCTGTCACCGCCCCCGCGTGGACGGCGATCGAGGTCGCCCGCAGTCTTCGCCGGTCCAGAGGGCTCGCAACGCTGGACGCAGCCTTGCGCAGCGGCGCCTGTATGCCTAGCGAGCTGGCGCGGGCCATCGCTGGACAGTCCGGCCGTCGCGGGATTGTGACCGTCCGCCAACTGCTGGGTCTGGTTAGCCCATTGGCGGAGTCGCCAATGGAGAGCGAGGCACGGCTGGTAATGATCGACGGCGGTTTGCCGACGCCGGTCCTTCAATACGAGGTCGTGGACCTGCGGGGCCGCGTCTGGCGGCTCGACTTCGCCTGGCCAGATCTGTGTGTCGCCGCCGAATACGACGGCGTGGATTGGCATAGCGGGCCCGATGCCTTCATCCGTGACCGCCGACGTTCCTCGGCGCTCCAGGAGATGGGCTGGTCGGTGGTCGCCATCGTGGCCGAAGACGTCAGGCGCCGGCCGTGGGAACTCATCCGCCGGCTCGAGGCGCAGTTGGAGCGAGCCCGCGCCGCGTGACGTCTCGCGAGCGACCGCAAATTTCCGCTCACAACGGCGTGTCGCCGTACAGACACGGTCGCTCGCGGGAAGGGATTAGCCGGTGCCCGGGCCGACGTTGTGGGCCGGCCGTGTTCGCAGGTTGTGCACGTAATCGCTTGGGGCTCCGGCGATTTCGGCTGCATCGGCCATCACGCCCAGATACCGCGCCGACGGCAGGCCACCCTCCCAGGCGTCGAGCACATACAACCAGGCCAGCACCGGGTCGGTGCTGGTGTCCGACGAGATGCGCTCGACCCGGCACCGGATCTTCTTGTGCACGCCGAACTCCGAGCCCTCCCACCGATCGAGGTTGTTCTCGTCCGCCGGGGTCATGTCGTAGAGCACGACGAACACCTTGGAATCCGGGTCCTCGACCACGGTGGCCAGCGCGCCCTCCCAGCCGATGTCCTCGCCCCCGAACGTCAGGCGCCAGCCGTGCAGCCAGCCCGTTCCGGCCATCGGCGAATGGGGTGCGCGCTTGAGCATCTGCTCAGGATCCATGTTCGACCCGTAGGCGGCGTAGAGCGGCACGGGGAAAGCTTAGACGTCGGATGCGGGCGCGGTCTTCTCCCGAGGGCCCTCGCCGGGCTGCAGGGTCACCGGGGGCCCCGCTAGGTTGGGGCTGTGGCGACCCGCATCGTGATCCTCGGTGGAGGCCCGGCCGGTTACGAAGCGGCCCTGGTGGCCGCCACCTCCCACCCGGACACCACTCACGTCACCGTCATCGACTCCGACGGCATCGGCGGCGCGGCCGTGCTCGACGACTGCGTCCCCTCCAAGACCTTCATCGCCTCCACCTGGCTGCGCACCGAGCTGCGCCGGGCGCCGCGGCTGGGGTTCGACATCGACATCGACGACGCCAAGATCTCCCTGCCGCAGATTCACGCCCGGGTCAAGCAGCTCGCCACCGAGCAGTCGGCCGACATCACCGAACAGCTGCTCGCCGTGGGCGTGCACGTGGTCGCCGGCCGCGGCGAGCTGATCGACCCCACGCCCGGGCTGGCCTGCCACCGCGTCAGGGCGACCGCCGGCGACGGCACCACCAGCGAGTTCGAGGCCGACGTCGTGCTGATCGCGACCGGCGCCAGCCCTCGGGTCCTGCCGTCGGCCCAGCCCGACGGCGAGCGGATCCTGACCTGGCGGCAGCTCTACAACCTCGAGGCGCTGCCCGAGCACCTCGTCGTCGTCGGGTCCGGCGTCACCGGCGCCGAGTTCGTGCACGCCTACACCGAGCTGGGCGTTCCGGTGACGGTGGTCGCCAGCCGCGACCGCGTGCTGCCCTACGAGGACGCCGACGCCGCGCTGGTCCTGGAGGAGGCGTTCTCCGAGCGCGGCGTTCAGTTGGTCAAGAACGCCCGGGCCCAGTCGGTCACCCGCGCGGGAGACGGCGTGCTGGTCACCCTGGCCGACGGGCGCACCGTGGAGGGCAGCCACGCCCTGATGACCATCGGATCGGTGCCCAACACCGGCGGCCTGGGCCTGGACCGCGTCGGCATCGAGCTGGGCCGCGGCGGTTACCTGACCGTGGACCGGGTGTCGCGGACCTCGGTGGCCGGCATCTACGCGGCCGGCGACTGCACCGGCCTGCTGCCGCTGGCGTCGGTCGCCGCCATGCAGGGCCGGATCGCGATGTATCACGCGCTGGGCGAGGGCGTCAGCCCCATCCGGCTGCGCACCGTGGCGGCGACGGTGTTCACCCGGCCCGAGATCGCGGCCGTCGGCGTGCCGCAAACGATGATCGACGACGGCTCGGTGTCGGCCCGCACGATCATGCTCCCGCTGCGCACCAATGCCCGGGCCAAGATGTCGGGTCTGCAGCAGGGCTTCGTGAAGATGTTCTGCCGCAAATCCACCGGCGTCGTGATCGGCGGCGTGGTGGTGGCCCCGATCGCCTCCGAGCTGATCCTGCCGATCGCGGTGGCCGTCCAGAACCGCATCACCGTCAACGAGCTGGCGCAGACGCTCGCCGTTTACCCCTCGTTGTCCGGGTCGATCACCGAGGCCGCTCGTCGGCTGATGGCCCACGACGATCTGGACTAGCCTTGGTTCGACACCGTCCTACTGGCGAGTAACCGACAGGAGTTTCCCGGTGACCGATCCGATCCACGCGCCCAGCGAGCTCGGCTCGCCGGCATCCGTGCTGGGACCGCAGCACCGCGAGGTGGCCTGGGAGCGGCTCGGCACCGAGCAGTTCGACGTCGTTGTCATCGGCGGCGGCGTGGTGGGCTCCGGCTGCGCGCTGGACGCCGCCACCCGCGGGCTCAAGGTGGCGCTGGTCGAGGCGCGCGATTTCGCGTCGGGCACCTCGAGCCGCTCGTCGAAGATGTTCCACGGCGGGCTGCGCTATCTCGAACAGCTCGAGTTCGGCCTGGTGCGCGAAGCGCTCTACGAACGGGAGCTGTCGCTGACTACGCTGGCGCCCCATCTGGTCAAGCCGATGCCCTTCCTGTTCCCGCTGACCAACCGCGTGTGGGAACGGCCCTACATCGCGGCGGGCATCTTCCTCTACGACCGGATGGGCGGCGCGAAATCCGTTCCGGCGCAGAAGCATTTGACTCGCGCCGGCGCGTTGCGGTTGAGCCCCGGCTTGAAGCGGACGTCGTTGATCGGCGGAATCCGCTACTACGACACCGTCGTCGACGACGCACGGCACACCCTGACCGTCGCGCGCACGGCCGCCCACTACGGCGCGGTGGTGCGTACCTCCACCCAGGTGGTGGCGATGCTGCGCGAGGGCGACCGGGTCACCGGCGTGCGGGTCCGCGACTCCGAGGACGGGTCGATCACCGAAGTGCGCGGCCACGTCGTGGTCAATGCGACCGGCGTGTGGACCGACGAGATTCAGGCATTGTCCAAGCAGCGCGGGCGATTTCAGGTGCGCGCCTCCAAGGGCGTGCACGTGGTGGTCCCGCGCGACCGCATCGTCAGCGACGTCGCCATCATCCTGCGCACCGAGAAGTCGGTGATGTTCGTCATCCCGTGGGGCAGCCACTGGATCATCGGCACCACCGACACCGACTGGAACCTTGACCTGGCCCACCCCGCGGCCACCAAGGCCGACATCGACTACATCCTGCGGACCGTCAACACGGTGCTCGCCATCCCGCTGACCCATGCCGACATCGACGGCGTGTACGCCGGGCTGCGGCCGCTGCTGGCCGGTGAGAGCGAGGAGACCTCCAAGCTGTCCCGCGAACACGCCGTGGCGGTGCCGGCGCCGGGCCTGGTGGCCATCGCCGGCGGCAAGTACACCACCTACCGGGTGATGGCGGCCGACGCGATCGACGCCGCGGCGCAGTTCGTCCCGGCCCGGGTGGCGCCCTCGATCACCGAGAAGGTCAGCCTGCTGGGCGCCGACGGTTACTTCGCACTGGTCAATCAGGCCGAACACGTTGCGGCGCTGCAGGGTTTGCATCCGTACCGGGTGCGCCACCTGCTGGACCGCTACGGCTCGATGATCGGCGACGTGCTGGGGCTGGCGTCCGGAAACGCCGACCTGCTCACCCCGATCAAGGAGGCGCCCGGCTATCTCAAGGTGGAGGCGCACTACGCCGTCACCGCCGAGGGGGCGCTGCACCTCGAGGACATCCTGGCCCGCCGGATGCGCATCTCCATCGAATACTCGCACCGCGGCGTCGACTGTGCGCGCGAGGTCGCCGACGTGGTCGCCCCGGTGCTCGGCTGGAGCGCGGCCGACGTGGAGCGTGAGGTGTCGAACTACTCGGCGCGGGTGGAGGCCGAGATCCTCTCGCAGGCCCAGCCCGACGACGTGTCGGCCGACGAACTGCGCGCGAGCGCCCCGGAGGCCCGCGCCGAGATCCTCGAGCCGGTGCCGCTCAATTGAGGCCCGCGCCACTGCCGGTGCGGGACGGCCTGGGCCCGGCGCGGGTGCGGCTGCGCGGGGGACCGGTGATGGCCGAGCTGACCGACCGGTTCGGCGCGCCCGCGCGGTCGAAGGTGCTGGCCGGGGAGGTCGTCGATGCGGGCGGCGCGGTGGTCGACGAGGCCACGGTGCTGCCCGCCGGATCGCACGTATTTCTGTACCGAGAGCTGCCCGACGAGGTTCCGGTGCCGTTCGACATCCCGGTGCTGCATCGCGACGCGGACATCGTCGTGGTCGACAAGCCCCATTTCCTGGCCACCATGCCCCGCGGGCGGCACGTGGCGCAGACGGCGCTGGTGCGGCTGCGGCGAGAACTGGGCCTGCCGGAGCTGAGCCCCGCCCATCGGCTCGACCGGTTGACCGCCGGCGTGCTGCTGTTCACGGCGCGCCGCGAGGTACGCGGCGCATACCAGACGCTGTTTTCCCGTGGGCTGGTGCGCAAGACGTATCTGGCGCGCGCCGCCGTGGATCCGGCCGTGGCGTTGCCCCGCGTGGTGCAAAGCCGGATCATCAAGCGGCGCGGCGTTTTACAGGCCGTCTGCGAACCCGGTGCGCCCAACGCGGAGACGTTCGTCGAACTCGTTTCACCGGACGGCCTGTACCGGCTGACCCCGCGCACCGGGCGCACCCACCAGTTGCGCGTGCACATGGCCTCCCTCGGCCTGCCGATCGACGGGGATCCGTTGTACCCCAACATCATCGACGTGCCGCCCGACGACTTCAGCACGCCGCTGCGGCTGTTGGCGCAGCGCATCGAGTTCGACGACCCGGTGACCGGCGCCCGTCGCGAATTCGTCAGCCGCCGAACGCGGCCCTAGATGGTGATTCTGGCTTCGGTCGTCGCGCATGAGGCCACCCGCCCTGTGGGATGTCAGCGGGGAGAATACACTGCCCGGCGGCTACCTCGCGCCGTTCGGGGGCGGCGTCCTCGCCGCGATCGTCTTGTTGCCTACGGGGAGGAGCGCTCCGGCTGCATCAGGAAGGCGGACCGAACGCGGCTGAATTCTTGCCGTCAGTCTTCGGGGTTGCTGGAGCGGGTGTCGTCGGCGGAGGTGATCGCCGCGTTGATGAGCGTTTCGAGCGGCGGTATCCCACCATGTGTTTCTCTTAGCTCTGAAAAGTATCCATCTATTTCGGCCGACAGAGGCGTACGCTCCCCCACGGAAGTGCCTTAAGCCTGTGCTGGGCCACCGGGGCGCTCGCGGCCCCCGAAGTCGACCCGCTCCAGGATTACTGCGCCGAGCGCACGGCGATGATGCCGACCCGACGACGCACCCGCGCCCGGGACCGCGCCGCGCGCGTGGCCACCGAACGTCGACAGAAGCGAATGGCCCGCACCGCGGTCCGGCAAGCAAGCGACACCGCGCATTACCGGCCCCGCGACGCCACCACCGACGACGACCCACCACCGTTTTGAAGCGATTCCCGCACCCCACGCTTCGGGGAACGTTCCGGGCTCAGCCGTCGATGTGCGTCGGCGGGTCGCCGAAGGTGAAATCCGCAGGGGGATGGTCGGGACCCATCACATCGCAATGCCCGTCGGGCACGAGGTACGAACTGGCGCCGTTGGGAATCAACCGGGCGACTGCCACGCAACGCTGCCAGGTGCCGTCGGGCTGCACTGGTCCGTCGCACTTGCTGAGGACGGGTCCTCCGTACAGGCAGCCGGCGCTGGCCGGCGGCGCCGAGACGATCGGCCCCGCGGCCATCAGCAGGACAGCGAATCCTCCGACGATGCCGCGCTTCATGGTTGCCTCCCGACACCTGACGCTACCGCTTTCATAGCGGCTTTTGGGATCGGTAGCGAACCATTCGCTGTCTGCTGATTCGCGTAGTCCACATCGGAAAGGCGCGAGCCAATGTCGCACAATCGCAAAGTCGGGAAGCTCATCGCCGGCGCGCTGCTGTCAGGCGGCGTGGCGGCAATAGGCCTGGGGCTGTCCGGGGGCACCGCGCAGGCGGGCCCCACAATGACGCCCCAATTCAATCGTCCACTGCCCGTGGACAACTTCACGGTTCCGCACGAATGGTGCCCGGGGCAACCGTTGCCGATGCCGGACGTCCGTTGGGACATGGGCGTCTGCCACCACTGGTACTGGGTCCCCGTCGGGGGCATGGGCAACGTCGGCCAATTCGTCTGGGAGGGGGATGCTCCGCGGCGCCCGCTTGGCCCGCCGCCGTGCTACGGAGCGCCCATCTGCCTGCCCGGCCTGTAGTGGGCATCGCGCCCGCGTGGGCGCCCCACGATCGGGTAGCCCGCGGCGCCACGGTGACCGTCTGCGAAATCCATTCCAAGGCAGATCGGCTGCCGGAAAAGGCCCGGTCGTTTAATGCTTTGGTTACCCTAAGGTCAGGGGTATATCGTTCGTCCCAGCCGGGACTCGACGGGGAAGGATCTGGGGGGCACCCTGGGGGGTGAGTGCTCAATGTTTCCGGCGTGTTTGCAACCTGGTAAACGCAATTTTCCGGCCGCGTACTCGGCATAGACAAGGTGAGATGTGATGGACTCATTCGCGCCACCCGAGGTCACCTCGACGCTCATCCACTCCGGTCCCGGGGCGGGTTCGCTGATCGAGGCCGCGGGCGCGTGGCAAAGTCTGGGCGTCGAGCTGGAGAACTCGGTCGCCGTGTATGCCTCGGTGTTGTCGTCGTTGATCGAGTCGTGGGACGGCTCATCCTCGATGGCGATGCTGCAGGCCGTGCAGCCCTACCTCATCTGGCTGCGCACCACCGCGCAGCAGGCCCAGCAAATGGCCACCTCTGCGGAGTCTGCCGCGGCGGCCTTCAGCGACGTTCAGTCCGCGGTGGTGCAGCCCGCAGTGGTGGCCGCCAACCGGACGCGGCTGGCGCAGCTGCTCGCCACCAACACGTTCGGGCAGAACACGGCCGCGATCGCCCAGACGGAAAACGCGTACCAGACCATGTGGGCGAACAACTCGGCGGCGATGACGCGCTATCAGGCGACCACCAGCCAGGCCACAAGCCAGCTGTCCCAGTTCAATTCGCCGCTGTCCATCACCAGCCCGAGCGGGACGGCCAGCCAGCAGTCAGCGGTGTCTAATGCAGCCCTGTTGAGCTCCGGCTCCACGAGTTCGACGGTGAGTAATGCGGCCTCGTCGCTCACTTCGACTATCAGCAGCTTCGACCCGAACTCCGGTTGGTTCAGTTACTTCAGCACCTGGGGCAACCAGTTCATCTCGTCCGGCTTTCCGATCAACATGCTCAGCTACCTGGCGCAGAACACCTCGGCCCAGGCGCTGCAGGGCGTGGGCAGCGACATCGGCCTGGGGCTCTCCCAGGGTGAGGGGGCGCTGGCGGCGTCGGTGACCAGGCTGGCCGGCGCGATCTCGGCCGCCCCTGGGGGCGCGCCAGCGGCCGCGATGGGGGTCGGGGTCTCGCTGGGCAAGCTGACGGCGCCGCCCGCGGTGGTGGGGCTGCTGCCGGCGACGCAGACACCGGTGCAGCTGGCCTCGTCGGTGTCGCCCCTGCCGGCCGACGCCGGGCTGACCGGAATGCCGGTGATGCCGATGATGGCCCCCGCGACGAACTCGGCCGGCAGCGGGTGGCGCAAGCGCAAACAGCAGAAGTTCGAGGATCTCGAATACGGGGCGGAACTCCCGAAGAAGGTGATCCAGCGACCGCCCAGCGGCGGATGAGGGGCGATCATGGTTCCTCACGACTCCGGAAGCCGCTTTTCGCCGCCGGATAGGTCGATGGCGGCGCGAGCCCTGTATCGCGCACGCGCGACGGCACTCGTGCGCCCCGTGCCGGCGGGTGACCCGTGATCGATTTCGGCCTGCTGCCTCCCGAGATCACCTCGGCGCTGATCCATGCCGGGCCCGGCGCCTGGTCGATGATCGACGCGGCAGGCGCATGGCAAGAGCTCGGCGCCGCGTTGGAGGCGGCCGCCAGCAGCTACGCCTCGGAGTTGGCGTCGACGATGGCGACCTGGCAGGGTCCGTCCGCGCTGTCCATGGCCCAGGCGTTCGAGCCCTACCTCGCCTGGCTGCACACCACCGCGGCGCAATGCCAGGAAATCGCCGCTTCGGTGGAAATCGTCACGGCCGCATTCGAATTGACCCACTGGACAGTGGTGCACCCCTCCGTCGTGGCGGCCAACCGGGCGCGGCTGGCGCTGTTGCTGGCCACCAATTTCTTCGGCGTCAACGCTCCTGCCATCGCCGAGACCGAGGCCGAGTACAACGCCATGTGGGTGAACAACTCCACCGCGATGTACCGGTACGGCGCCACGTCGCTGAACGCCGTCAAGCTGTCTCAGTTCTCGCCACCGCCACAGGTGGCCAATCCCTCGGCGGTGACCACCCAGGCCACGGTCGCGCCCACAGCGAACGCGCTGACCAGCTCGTCGACCACCGGGTCCGTCATCGACGCGCTCGGCGTCACCCCCTTCGACCCCAACAAGGGCTGGTTCGGGTATTTCAGCACCTGGGGCAACCAGATCATCGCGGGCGGTCTCCCCGTCAACCTGCTCAGCTACATCGCACAGGTCAACGCGGCCCAAGCGCTCCAAGGCGTCGGCGCCGACATCAGCCAGGGCCTGGCGGAAGGTGGGGCCGCCCTGGCATCGGCGGATGCCAGCCTCGTGAACGCGCTCGGTTCCGGGACGCTGGCCCCCCGCGGCGCGCTGGGGGTCTCCGTCCTGGTGGGCAAGCTGAGCATGCCGCCCGCGACGGTGGGGATGCTGCCCGGCGTCCAGCCGCCGGTGCAGCTGGCCTCGGCGGTGTCCCCGCTTCCGCCGGGCGCGGCGCAGCCGCCCGCCCTCCCGTTAGCCCCGATGCGGACGCCGATGGGCGGCAAGGGTGGTCGCGGCGATGGTCGGGACTACGACGACATCGAGATCGGCGCGGAGCTTCCCGGCACCGTCATGAAGCGACCGCCGTCAGCGGGATAGCCTGGGCCCCAACGCCTGACGGCGCTCCGGCCGTGACGGGCCGGGCTCGTCCTCGGCCAGGGTGAAATAGCTCTCCTCCTCCTGCAGGAAATGCAGGCGCAGCAGGGCGTGCAGCCCGTAGAGGCACGCAAGCAGGTCGTCGACCTGGTCGGGGCCGATCCCTCCGCTGCTCTGGGCCAACGCCAGGTGCGCGCCGATCCGGTCGGAGAGTCGCTGGATCTCGGCATGGGTCCGGCTCATCGGTGCGGTCGCTTCGCTGGTGCCCAGCGGGTGGGCCAGCGCCGGATAGAGCTCCGACTCCTCGGCCCGTTCGTGCGGGATGATCCGCTCGGTGAGCACGGTGTGGGCGTGGCGCACGGCCTCCATAGCCGGCTCGTCGGCCCCGTCGGCGAGCCGGTCGGCGGCGTCGCGCAACAGGTCCACGGCGTCGCGCAGCTCGTCGTGTTCGGCGTCGAAGCGCCGCAGCAGCTGTTCGGTCGTAGCCGGCAGGTCGACCTCGATGTCGGGGTTGCCGCGCAGGGCGCGCAGCGCGTTGAGGATCACGGCGACGTCGATGCCCTCCTGCACCAGTGCGCCGACGGCCGGCGGCAGCCACCCCGCGGCGGCGACGGTCATCGCGGCCAGTGACAGGGCCATGCCGACGACCGCGCTCTGCACGGCGATGCGTCGTGACCACCGGGCGATGTCCATCGCGTCGGCGAGCCGCTCCAGTCGATCGGTGGTCAAGACGATACTGGCCGCCTCCGAGGACGCGGTGGCGCCGCGGGCACCCATCGCGACGCCGACGCTGGCCGCGGCCAACGCGGGTGCGTCGTTGACCCCGTCGCCGACCATCACGGTCACCGCGCGGTCCTTCTCGGCGCGGACGGCGGCCACCTTGTCCGCCGGGCTTTGTTCGGCGTACACCTCGTCCAGGCCCAGCACGGCCGCGACCTCGCGGGCAGGCTCGGTGCGGTCACCGGTGAGCATGACCAATCGGTTCAGCCCCGCCTCGCGCAGCCGCCGCAGGGTGCGCGGGGCGTGACGACGCAGCGGGTCGCGCAGCAGCACCGCGCCCGTGGGCCGCCCGTCGACGCAGACCCAGGCGATGGCGGCGCCGTCCAGCAGGGCGCGATTCACCACCGCGCGGGCCCATTCGGTGTTGGCGGTGTCGTGCCAGAGTTTGCCGACGTGCACCCGGTGACCATCCAGGGTGGCGGTGACGCCGCGGCCGGGTTCCTCGACGACCTCGGTCGGAAGGGACAGCTGCAGGCCGCGGGCCCGCGCGGCGGTGACGATCGCCTCGGCCAGGACATGCGGGGACATCTGATCCACCGACGCCGCCACCCGCAGGATCTCGATCGCGTCGCGCCCGGGGGCGGCGGCCACGTCGATGACGACCGGGCACCCCATGGTCAGGGTGCCCGTCTTGTCCATCACCAAAGTGGTTGCGTGGCCGAGGTTTTCCAGAGCGCCGCCACCGCGGATCACCACACCGCGGCGCGAGGCCCGCGACAGCCCGGACACGATGGCGACCGGTGCCGCGAGCAACAGCGGGCACGGGGTCGCCACCACCAGCACCGCCACCGCCCGCACAGCGGACCCACTGGCCAGCCACGCCGCGCCGGCCACCAGCAGCGTCAACGGCAGGAACCATGCCGCGTACCGGTCGGCCAGCCGCACCACCGGCGCGTTCTCCGCGCCGGCCTCCGCGGCCAGGCGGACGATGTGGGCGTAGGTGCTGTCGGCGGCGGTGGCCGTGGCCTCCATTTCAAACGCGCTGCCCGCGTTGACCACCCCGCTGCGCACGGGTTCGCCGGCGGTTCGCTCCACCTGCAGCGGTTCGCCGGTCAGGACCGATTCGTCCAGCACCGCGACCGCACTGGAAATGCGCCCGTCGACGGGCACCACTTCTCCCGGGCCGACGAGCAGCAGATCGTCGATTGCCACGTCATCCAGCGCGATGACGTCCACTGCCGAGCCGACTCGGCGGCGGGCGAACCGTGGCGCGTGCTCCAGCAGCGCCCGCAGGTCGTGGGACGCGCGGCGTTCGGCCGCGGCCTCCAGGGCCCGCCCGCCGGCCAGCATCACCGCGATCAACGCCCCCGCGAGATATTCGCCCACCAGCAGGGTGCCGACCAGCGACAACACCGCTATCAGGTCCACCCCGAACCGGCCCCGGCGCAGCGCGGCGATGACCCACACCACCGCGGGGATCACCGCCACCACCGTGCCCGCGATCCATGAGCCGTCGGCGATCCGCCGGGCACCGGCCAGCCAGGCGATCCCTCCGGCCGCCAGCGCGGCGGCGGTCACCGCGGCCAGGGCCGGCTCGACCCACCGGGTGGGCAGGGTCCGCCGCCCGCGCGCCCCGACGTCCATGCCAGTCAGCCTTCCCTGACATCGCGGCGATGGCTAGGGCCGGATGGACGGGGATTGAGGACTCAGGTCACTAGCAGGTGGCGGCGCGTCCCGGTCAGCATTGGTGACGTGACTGCAAGTCCTTCCGCCGGTTCCATGCCGATCCACACCATCACCGGCGACCCCGTCGCCCGCGTCCCCGCCGACGCCACCATCGCCGACGCCGCCAGGGCCATGGTGACCTGCGACGTGGGTGCGATCGCGGTCGGCGACGACCCGCGGCCCGCCGCGCTGGTGAGCGAGCGCGACATCGTGCGGGCGGTGGCGGCCGGGCGGAATCTCGCGACCGCCCCGGTCTCCGACGTGGCCAGCACCAAACTGGTGTGGTGTGACGCCGAAGCCTCGGTGGACCAGGTCGCCGCCCGGATGATGGACCGCTACATCCGCCACGTGCTGGTGGAGCGCGACGGCGCGCTGGTCGGCATCGTCTCGGCCCGCGACCTGCTGGGCGTCTACGCGGACTTCGATTCTTGAGGCCGCGAGCGGTGGCCGCGCTTCTCGGCGGCGGCCTGGCCGGGCTGACGGGCTGGGACCTGCTGCAGCGCCACCACACCATCCTGCGCAACTTCCCGGTCATCGGACACCTGCGGTTCCTGCTGGAAGCGGTGGGCCCCGAGCTGCGCCAGTACATCGTCACCGACAACGACGCGGAACGCCCGTTCAGCCGTGACCAGCGCCGCTGGGTGTACACGTCGTCGAAGCTGGCCAACCGATACTTCGGCTTCGGCACCGACAACGACCTGGAGCGGGTGCACAACTATCCCATCGTCAAGCACGCCGCGTTCCCCGTCGCGGCGCCGGCCGGTGAGCCCGACCACCCGGACCCGGCGGTGCCACTGCCGGCGGCGAAGGTGCTCGGCGCCGCGCGCGGCCGCGCCAAGGCCTTTCGCCCGTCGTCGCTGGTCAACATCTCCGGGATGAGCTTCGGTGCCCTCGGCGGCGCAGCCGTCACCGCCCTGAACAAGGGCGCGGCGATCGCCGGCGCCCTGCACACCACCGGCGAGGGTGGGGTGTCGCCGTATCACCTCCACGGCGGCGACCTGGTCTGGCAGATCGGCACCGGCTACTTCGGCTGCCGCGACGAAGAGGGCCGGTTCAGCCTGCCCCGGCTGGTCGACCGGGTGGCGGCCACGCCGTCCATCCGCGCCATCGAGATCAAGCTCAGCCAGGGCGCCAAGCCCGGCCTGGGCGGCGTGCTGCCGGGCGCCAAGGTCACCCCCGAGATCGCCGCCATCCGCGGCGTGCCGGCCGGGGTGGACTGCCGGAGCCCGGCGGGCCACTCCGCGTTCCATGACGTCGACGGGCTGCTGGAGCTGGCGGAGACGATCGCCGCCGAGACGGGCCTGCCGGTCGGCATCAAGTCGGCGGTCGGGGAGGGGCGGTTCTGGTGCGACCTGGCGGGGCGGATGGCCCGCACCGGCACCGGTGTCGACTTCGTGACGGTCGACGGCGGCGAGGGCGGCACCGGCGCGGCCCCGCTGGTCTTCACCGACCACGTCGCCCTGCCCTTCAAGTGGGCTCTGCCGCGGGTGTACCGGGCCTTCGCCGAGCACGGGTTGCACCGCGACGTGGTCTTCATCGGGTCGGCCAAGCTGGGCATCCCGGAGAACGCGCTGCTGGCCCTGGCCACCGGCTGCGACATGGTCAATGTCGGCCGGACCGCCATGTTCTCGATCGGCTGCATCCAGGCGCAGCGCTGCCACACCGGCCGCTGCCCGTCGGGCGTGGCGACCCAGTCGCCGTGGCTGCAGCACGGCCTCGACCCGGACCTGAAATCGGTGCGCTGCGCCAACTACCTGGCCACCCTGCGGTTCGAACTGCTGCAGCTGGCCCGCACCTGCGGCTACGTCCATCCGGCGCTGGTGCCGCTGGAGGCCATCGAGCTTCTCGACGTCGACATGAAGACCGTCCGAGTCGATCAGTTGCTGGATTACCAGCCCGACTGGGGCCTGCCCGGCCCGGCCGACGCCGAGGCGATCACGGCCGTGATGTCCGGCGGCGCAGGATGAATTTGCGGATCTCGCTGACCCACAGGACCGTGCTGGCCACGGCGATGCAGACCAGCCACTGACTCAGCGAGAGCGGCGTGGTGGTGAAGGCCGTGTTGAGGACGGGTAGCTGAACGACGGCGACCTGCAGCAGCGCCGACAGCCCGATCGCCGCCCACAACCACCGGTTGGCGAAGAAGCGGTGGAACGCGGACCGGGTCACCTCACGCTGCGCCGATGTCGGTTCGTGGTCGACCGTGCACACCAGATGGGCGATCTGACCGGCCTGGGTCGCCGTCGCCATGCCCGCTGCGGGCCGGGCCAGGGTCCGGGCGTGTTTGAGCACCGGTACAGCCCCATCAATGCCACTTCGGCCGGTGGCGACGGGACGCTCTCGACGTCGTTGGCGTCCACCGAGCGCGCTCAACCGGTCAGTGCTGGCTCGCCGGCTGCGGCGAGGCGGCTTCCCTGCGGGACTCCAGCATCCGATTGCGGACGATGTGCTCGACGAGGATCGGTACGAAGGTCTGGACGGGGGCGTCGACGAACTGCTCGGCGGCCTCCTCGGACCAGCGCTTGATCTGGGCGGTCCGTTGCTCGTCGCCGAGCCCCTCATGGCGGGCCAGCTTGTCGGCGACGTCGGCCACGGATCGCGCCACCGTCGAATGGCTGTGTTGCGGCACCGCGTCGTCGGCGGGCATCCGGGCCTGCTCCAGCGCCTGACGGGCGACCTCCTCGCCGGCGTCGGGGCGGATGACGTGCAGCGTGAGGTGGTGGCCGTCCTCGCCGATCAGGATGACGCTGGACGGCTCGTCGCTGGTGAACGCCAGCAGTTCGACCGTGTGGCCGCCGATTTCGGCCAGCGGCGGCGTCTCCTGCCAGCCGTTGCGGCGATAGCCCACCATCGCGACCGGGCCGAGCCGCTCGGACACCGACGCCAGCAGGCCCGGCAATTCGTCGACCAGGTTCGTGGTCCGCGGCCACCAGGCACCGTCGACGTGCTCGGAGACGGCCCGATAGGGCTTGAGCTGTAAGCGATTTTCCATATGCACGCCTCAATCGTCGTCGGGGCGGTCGGAACCCGACAGGGCCGGCCGCACCGAAGGGGTGGGACTTTGTGCCCTTTCGGGACCGGTCGCCGGCTCGACGCCGAGCCAGCGCCGCTGCACGCTGTGTGACGCGCGCAACATCAGATCGGGTGCGACCGCGGACAGGGAGCTGGCCGTCGCCGCCGCCAGCAGGCCCTGACCCCAGGCCAGCGGGTCTAGCGGCGTGCAGCCGAACAGTTGGCTCA
>NZ_LZJG01000365.1:0-8796 GCF_001667785.1 Mycobacterium sp. E3247
GCCTCGCTGGCCAAGCCGGCGGTGGCTTCGGTGTCGGTGGCGACGCGGGCGCGGGCCTTGGCGGCGGCTTCGGCGGCGAAGCCGGTGGAGGTTTCGGTCTCGGCGGTGACGCCGGATGGCAAGGCCGCGTTGGCGGCCAAGCCGGCGGCGAAGCCGGTGGAGGTTTCGGTCTCAGTGGTGACGCCGGCGCGGGCCTCGGCGGCGGCTTCGGCGGCCAAGCCGGCGGTGGCTTCGGTGTCGGTGGTGACGCCGGATGGCAAGGCCGCGTCGACGGCCAGGCTGGTGGCGGCCTAGGGGGCGGCGGCCAGATCGCTGGCGGTAGCCGCGGCGACGCAGGTGGGCGTGCCGGAGGTGGCTTTGGCGGCCAGGGTGGAGCTGGCGGCCAGGCCGGAGGTCGCGGACAGGTCGGAGCTGGTGGTCAGGCAAGCGCCGAGGGTGAAGCTGGCGGTGGCTTCGGCGGCCGCGTTGGCGGCGGCTTCAGCGGTCAGGCCGGCGGCGGCTTCAGCGGTCAGGCCGGCGGCGGCTTCGGCAGCCAGGCCGGCGGCCAGGTGGGCGGCGGAGCTCAACTCGGCGGCTCGTCGGGCGGCGTCAGCGTAGGCGGCCAGGCCGGCGCCGCCGGGGGCGCGACCCTCGGCACAGGCGGGGGCGCGTTCGGCACGGGTGGCGGCTCCGCCGTCGGTGGCGTCAGCGGCACTACCGCCGTGGGCGGTGCCGCCGGCGCTCAGGCGGCAGCCAGCTCGTTAGGCAATGTCGGCCTGGGCGCCCAAGCCAGCGCTGCGGGAAACGCGGCGCTCGCAGCCAACGCCGGCGGTCACGCCAGCTTCCTGGGCAATGAAAGCGCAGCGCTCGGCGGTGGCACCCAGCTGACCGGCGCGCAAGGCGGAGTCGCGGCGGGCGGCCAAGGCGGAGTCGCCGCGGGCGGCCAAGCCGGCGCGCACGGCAGCATCCTCAACAGCGAAAGCGCCGCGCTCGGTGGCCATGCCCCGACGGCTCCCTCCACCGAAAGCGGTACGGCAACTCAGGTCGGTGCCGGTGGTGGCGCAGCGGTCGGCGCCGGCGGTAACGCGCAGGGCAGCATTCTCAGCCACGAGGGCGCTACGTTGGGCAGCGGTACGACGGCCGGCGGTAGTACCGGCCACGTCTCCGCAGACCAAAGTGGCGTCATACACGACAGCAGCTCTGCCGCCACGGCCGCTGGCCACGCGGCGGTCGCGGGCGGCGGCTCCTCTGTCATTCAGAGTCCCAGCACCCCCGCGCACGCGGATCCGAACGCGGCGGCCGCCGGCCAAAGCGCGGCCTCGGTCGGCGCACACTCGGCCCTGCAGGGCACGTCGACGGTCGGGGACCCGTCCGGCCACACGGCGTTCGACGCGTCGGGACAGTCGGCCGCTGACGCCTCGAGTCACTCGGTGTTCGACCACAGCAGCTACGACCCGGCGGCTTCGCACACGCCGGCCCAAAGCGACCCGATGACGCACCACCCGGTGGACCCGCACACCGGGTTTTGATCGGAGGCATTGCCGCGAACCGGCGGGGACCTTACAGGGTTCCCGCCGGTTGGTGGGCATACGGTGTTCGGAGTTCAACGCAGAAAGTAGGGCGACCCGGTGACTCAGCCCGATGACCCGCGCCGGGTCAACGTGATCGTCGAACTGATCGATCACACCAGCACGATCGCCGACCTCAACGGCCGCGGCGACCTCCGCCAGCGGCTCGGGTGGGCCCGCGAACGCATCACCGACCCCCACATCCGGGTGGTGATCGCCGGCCAGCTCAAGCAGGGCAAAAGCCAGCTGCTCAACTCGCTGCTCAACATGCCCGTCGCACGCGTCGGTGACGACGAGGCCACGGTGCTGATCACGGTCGTCGCCTACGGCGACCCGCCGTCGGCGCGGATCGTCCTCGCAGGCCCCAACAGCGAACCAGAAACCGCTGACGTCCCGGTTGCCGAGCTGCAGACCGACCTGCGTCAGGCTCCCCAGGCCGCCGGCCGCGACGTGCTCCGGGTGGAGGTCGGCGCGCCCAGCCCGATGCTGCAAGGGGGGCTCACCTTCATCGACACGCCCGGCGTGGGCGGTCACGGCCAGCCGCACCTGTCGGCGACGCTGGGGCTGTTACCTGACGCCGACGCGATCCTCATGGTCAGCGACACCAGCCAGGAATTGACCGAGCCGGAAATGCGGTTCGTGCAGCAGGCCCATCAAATCTGTCCGGTCGGGGTGCTGCTGGCCACCAAGACCGACCTGTACCCGCATTGGCGCGAGATCGTCAACGCCAACATCGGACACCTGCAGCGCGCCCGGCTACCGATGCCGGTGCTTCCGGTGTCGTCGCTGTTGCGCAGCCACGCCATCACCCTCAACGACAAGGAACTCAACGACGAGTCGAACTTCCCGGCCATCGTGAAGTTCCTCAGCGAGGACGTGCTGGCCCGCCGCAACGACCAACTCCGAGACCAGGTGCTGGATGAAATCCGCTCGGCGGCAGAGCATTTGACGCTTGCCGTGCGCTCTGAGCTGGCCGCGCTCAGCGACGCCGACGTCGGTGGGCGGCTCACCGAGGACCTGGAGCAACGCAAACGCGAGGCCGAGGACGCGCTGCAGCAGACGGCGTTGTGGCAGCAGCTGCTCAACGACGGGATCACCGACCTGACCGGCGACGTGGACCACGATCTGCGGGCACGCTTCCGGGCCATCACCGAGCACGCCGAGCGGGTGATCGACTCGTGCGACCCCACCCGGCACTGGGCGGAGATCGGGGTGGACGTGGAGAACGCCGTCGCCACCGCCGTCGGCGACAATTTCGTCTGGGCCTACCAGCGCGCGAAAACCCTCGCCCAGGAAGTAGCCCGCGTCTTCGTCGAGGCGGGGCTGGGTGCGGTCGCGATGCCCGAGCTCAGCGCGCAAGCCATGGGCGCGGACTTCGGGCAGCTCAAGTCCCTGGCCCGGCTGGAGTCCAAACCCATGGGCAAAGGCCACAAGGTGGTGACGGGCATGCGCGGCTCCTACGGCGGCATGGTGATGGTCGGCATGCTGTCCTCGGTCGCCGGGCTGGGCCTTTTCAACCCGCTGTCGGTCGGGGCAGGGTTGGTGATGGGCCGCATGGCCTACAAGGAAGACAAGGAGAACCGGCTGCTGCGGGCCCGCAACGAGGCCAAGACCAACCTGCGGCGTTTCGTCGACGATGTGTCCTTCGTGGTCGGCAAGGAGTCGCGCGACCGGCTCAAGACGATCCAACGTCAGCTGCGGGACCATTACCGCGGTATCGCCAACCAGGCCACCCGCTCGCTCAACGAGTCGCTGCAGGCGACCATCGCCGCCGCGCGGTTAGAGGAGACCGAGCGCGATAACCGGATCCGCGAGTTGGAGCGGCAGTTGAACATCCTGACTCAGGTCACCGAGAACGTCGACAAGCTCGCGCCCGAGGTGACACGGGTGTGAGCACCAGCGAGCAGGTCCGCGCCATCCTGGGCGGAACGATTCGCGCCTACCAGGCGGAGCCGGCCTACCGTGAGCGGCCCGACGTCTTCCATGAATTGCAGCGCATCGCCGCCCGGCTCAACGAACCGATGCGCATCGCACTGGCGGGCACCCTGAAGGCCGGCAAATCCACCCTGGTCAACGCGCTGGTCGGGGAAACCGTCGCGCCCACGGACGCCACCGAGGCCACCCGGATCGTCACCTGGTTTCGGCACGGCCCGACACCGAAGGTCATCGCCAACCATCGTGGGGGGCGCCGTTCTCATGTGCCGATCCTGCGCGACGGCGGACTCGGCTTCGACCTGAGCAGGCTGGACCCTCACGACGTGGTTGACCTCGACGTGCAATGGCCCGCCGACGAGCTGATCGCCACCACGATCATCGACACGCCGGGGACCTCGTCGCTGGCGCGTGACGTCTCGGCGCGCACGCTGCGGCTGCTGGTGCCCGAGGACGGGATGCCGCGGGTGGACGCGGTGGTGTTCCTGCTGCGCACCCTCAACGCCGCCGACATCGCGCTGCTCAAACAGATCGGGGACCTCGTCGGCGGGACGACTGGGGCGCTGGGCATCATCGGTGTGGCGTCGCGAGCCGACGAGATCGGCGCGGGGCGGCTCGACGCCATGCTCTCGGCCGAAGACGTGGCCAAGAGGTTCACCCGCGAGTTGAGCCAGACGGGCGTCTGCCAGGCCGTGGTGCCGGTGTCGGGACTGCTGGCGCTGACCGCCCGCACGCTGCGCCAGTCGGAGTTCGGCGCGCTGCAAAAACTCGCCGGCGTCGATGCCGCCGAGCTGCACAAGGCCATGCTCAGCGCGGACCGCTTCGTCCGTCCCGACAGCCCGTTGCCGGTGGACGCCGCGACGCGGGGCCGGCTGCTCGACCGGTTCGGCATGTTCGGCATCCGGATCTCGATCGCCGTGCTCAAGGCCGGCGTCACCGACGCGGCGGGGCTGGCCGACGAGTTGCTGGAACGCAGCGGGCTGGTCGCGTTGAGAAACGTCATCGATCAGCAGTTCGCCCAGCGCTCCGACATGCTCAAGGCGCACACCGCACTGGTGTCGTTGCGCCGGTTCGTGGAGACCTACCCGATCGCGGTCACGCCGCGCATCCTCGCCGACCTCGACCCGTTGCTGGCCGACACCCACGCCTTCGAGGAGCTGCGCCTGCTGAGCCAGCTGCATTCGCGCGCGACCGCGTTGCACGACGAAGAGCTCGCGTCGCTGCGGCGCCTCATCGGCGGTTCGGGCACCGACGCCGCCAGCAGGCTGGGGCTGGCCGCCGAGGCGCACCATGACGCGCCGCGCGCCGCGTTCGCCGCGGCGCAACGTTGGCGCCGCCGCGCCGAGCATCCACTCAACGATCCGTTCACCACCAGGGCATGCCGCGCGGCGGTGCGGAGCGCCGAAGCGATGGTGGCGGAGTTCGCCGCGCGCGATGGCGGCGTCCGGCCGCGGTGATGCCCCGACGCCCGCGATCGACGTGTGTGAATCGGATGACAACGCCGGCCTGCTATAGGTTGGCTGCCGATACATTGTCGTGGCCGCGCATACGCACGCCGGCGGACACCTGAATTGGACGATATGCCAACGGAAGCAAGACGGGCGCTGGGGCTGTCGGCCGGGACCGCCAGCCTGGCAGCCATAACGGCCGATCGGGCGGTGACCCGGACGTCGGTGCTGACGCTGTACCACCATCGCCCCGCGGAAGTCGGCGTGCCCTCGGAGAACCCCCACCTGGACGAGCCCGGTCTGGTGATCACCGACTTCGTCGACCGGGTGGGAGACCCGGTCGGGATCGTGGCCCCTGACGGCTCGACGCATCGCGGCGAGGCGCTGCTGGCGAACGCGCTGCGTGCCCTCGCCTACGCCGCGACCGGCGGCCATCCGCTGCCCGAGGCGACGGCGGTGGCCCACCCCGCGCACTGGCGCCCCGCCGCGGTGGACGCGTTGCGCGCGGCGCTGAGCCGGGTGCCGGAATGGTCGGGCGGTCCGGAATCCCTGTCGCTGGTCTCGGATGCCGCGGCTGCGCTGACCGCCCTGCAGACCAACCCGGGTCTGCCCATCCGCGGGATCGTCGCCGTGTGCGACTTCGGTGCCAGCGGCACCAGCATCACCCTTGCCGATGCCACCAACGGCTACCAGCCCATCGGCGCCACGGTGCGCCACACGGATTTCTCCGGGGAACTGATCGACCAAGCCCTACTGGCCCACATCGTGGCGGATTTGTCGTCCGCGGGTTCCATCGACGTCTCGGCCACTTCGGCGATCGGATCGCTGACCCGGCTGCGGGCCGAATGCCGGGCGGCCAAACAGCGCCTCTCGGCCAGTACGGCGACCACGCTGCCCGCCGACCTGCCGGGCTTCCGTGGGGATATTCGGCTCACCAGAACCGAACTCAACGAAGCGATCAATCAGCCGCTGGACCAGTTCGTCCATGTTCTACAAGACACGCTGGCGCGCAACGGGATCCGAGCCACCGACCTGGTTGCCGTCGCCTCGGTGGGCGGTGGCGCGGCGATCCTCGAGGTCACCACGCGGCTGTCCGAGCAGTTTCGCGTGCCGGTCATCACGTCACCGCGGCCGCAGCTGGCCGCCGCCACCGGTGCGGCGCTGCGGGCCGCACGCGGGCCGGCCGACGACAGCGCAACGAAATTGGCCGCCGCGCCACGCGTGGCGGCGCCACCGGCACTCGCGGAACCGACCCTGCAGGACGTGGTGCCGGTGTCCGCTGCCATGCCCGCTCTGGCGTGGTCTGAGGCGGGCGACGAATCGGGGATGATGCCCCTGGCCACCGACGAGCCTCCGGGCTGGGCCGGCGATCACGCTCCAGCGCCATCCGCCGCGCCGCCGTTTCAGTTCGGCGACGAGACCGGTCACGCCCGTCCCGAGCTGCGGTTCGAGGAACAACCCCTCCCCGACGAGGCCCGCCGCGCCGACATCGCCTGGTATCGGCGGCCATTGGTGCTCGTTCTCGGTGCGGCCGCGACGGTGCTGGCCCTCAGCGCGGTGATCATGCTGGCTCTGAGCCACGGTTCCACCAACACACCCGTCGCACCGACACCCGGCGTCGCCACCACGCCGCAACCGTCACCGCCGCCTTCCCCGGTGCAGACAAACCCGGCCCCGGCGCAGCAGGCCCCCGCGCAGCCCAGCACGGCCGCACCGGCTCCACCGCCGCCGGCGAGCACTCAGCCGGCGCCGACCACCACCGAACCGCCGCCGGCGACCACCGAACCGCCGCCGACGACTACCGAGCCGCCGACGAGCACTCCGTCGACAGCCACGACGTCGCCACCGGCACCGCCACCACCGTCTACGGACAATCCGCCGACATCGGTTCAGGTACCACCGATTCCGCGCATACCCCGGATCCCTGGGATCCCGACCATCCCGCCGATCCCGTAGCCCGGGTCCCGCGCCGCTGCCGGGGAAAAGCGCTTGGGCGACAACACGTCTGTGCAACACTCGAGGACAAATGGCCCTGCTGTTGCTCATCCTCAAGGTCGCGGTGATCGCCCTCATCGTCGGCGGCGTCGTCGCGTTGATCGTCCGCGGGGTGCGGCGCTCACGGGCGAACAGGCTGGATCCGCACTGGCGAGGGCGCGGCATCCAGCCCGGTTACGAGGCGTCCGTTTATGGCGCGATGCCGAGCACACCGCTTCCCGAGTGGGCGTACTGGGACGACGAGGACGACGAAGACCACCACGACGGCCGCTCGCCGCGCGGCTGAATCCGGGCCTCACACGTCCTCGACACCGCTTCGGCGGACCCGCCATGCCGCGCGGCTGAAGCCCCAGCACAGGGCGTCATTTCTCGGACTAAACCCCCGTGGCCGAAACGTGACCGATGCTTGATCAAATACTAACGCGCCCTTGCGCTTCCGCTGGTCAGCGGGGATTTACGATCCTCCTATTACAACGGTGTCAGTTAACAGGAATCGGAGCCATGCGAGCGGACGTTCGGTGTGTTCTTGCGGCGGTCGGGATCGCCGCGGGTGTGGCTGCGGGGCCTGCAGGCACCAGCGATGCGGCGGCGAATCAGCCGCATGACTTCGCGATCGCGTCGGTCCTGCCGGCGCGGGGTGCGACGGTGGGGGTGGCGCACCCCGTCGTGGTGACGTTCGACGCCCCCGTCGCGAACCGGCACGCCGCCGAACGCGCCATCGCGGTCACGTCCACGCCCGCGATGACGGGCAGGTTCGAATGGCTCGACAACAAGGTCGTGCAGTGGGTCCCCGCCCACTACTGGCCGGCGCACAGCACGGTGGCGCTCTCGGTGGACGGCCGGTCCACGGAATTCAAGACCGGCCCCAAGGTCATCGGCATCGCCAACATCACCGACCACACGTTCAAGGTGAGCGTCGACGGCGTCGACGCGACCCCGCCGCCCACCCCGCATCACCGGCCCCACTTCGGCGAAGAAGGGGTGCTTCCCGCGTCGATGGGTAGGCCCGAGTATCCGACGCCGGTCGGCAACTACACCGTCTTGTCGAAAGAGCGCTCGGTGCTTATGGATTCGAGCAGCGTCGGCATCCCGGTCGACGATCCCAACGGTTATCTGCTCAACGTCGACTACGCCGTCCGGATCACCAACCGCGGCCTGTTCGTGCATTCGGCCCCGTGGGCCGTTCAATCGCTGGGGCTGGAGAATGTGAGCCACGGCTGCATCAGCCTCAGCCCCGAAGACGCCGAGTGGTACTACAACACGGTCAATGTCGGCGACCCGGTGATCGTCAAGCAAGACCTCTGGGAGCGGCCTCCGTCCTGAGGAGGCCCCCACCCGATCGCCCACCCCGCCGAGCCGTGAAGTTAGTTTCACGCTCGCGGTCGACTGTGAAACCAATTGCACGCTCGACGACGTCAAGCAGCGAACCACATAAGAAAGGACCCGCTGGTGGCCGCCAGCGGGTCCTTCCGGTTGGGAGGGATGGGGTCAGTGCGCGCCCGGGCCGGGCGCGACCGGCTGACCGGGCTGGGGTCCGCCGGTCGGCGCCGCTCCCGTCGGCGCGTCCTTGACGCCGGACATGTCGATGAGCGGGGCACCGGCGATCCCGTCGAGGGGCGCGCCGGCGGCCAGCGGCCCACCGAGTGCGACCAACGGAGCGCCGGCCGGCACCACCGGGGCGATGGGCAGCGGCGCACCCAGCGGCAGCGGCAGCGGGGCGCCCAGGGGCAACGGCACGGGGGCGCCCACCGGCAGCGGGCCGGGCACCGCCAATGGGACACCGGCCATGTCGGTGAGCGGCGCGCTGGCGGTGCAGACCTCCGCGGTCGGCGCTCCGCCCGCGGCCGCCGCGCCGCCATCGGCACCGGCGGCCC
>NZ_LZJG01000366.1:0-19951 GCF_001667785.1 Mycobacterium sp. E3247
TCCGCGGAGCGCAGCGCCGGGGCACACCCGTACCTGACCACCCCCGAGCACACCGCTCAGGCGCGCGAGCTGATCGGCCCGTCGGCGTTCCTGGCGCCCGAACACAAGGCGGTGCTGACCACTGACGCCGAGAAGGCCCGTACGGTGGGCCGCAGGGCGCTCGACATCTATTTCCAGCTCGCCAATTACCGCAACAACTGGAAACGGCTCGGCTTCACCGACGAGGAGGTCACGAAGCCGGGCAGCGACCGTTTTGTCGACGCGGTCGTCGCCTACGGCACGCCGGAGGCGATCGCGGCCCGGTTGAAGGAGCACCTCGACGCGGGCGCCGACCATGTGCCCGTGCAGGTCCTGACGAAGGATGAAAACCTGGTGCCGGCGCTGGCCCAATTGGCTGGGCCGCTCGGCCTGAGCTAGCAGACGACGCACGAGGGGGACGTAGATGACCGAGCCGGTAGCACTCAAACCAGACCTGGGCCGATTCGGCGTGTGGCTGGGGTCCAGGTCCATCACCCCGGCCCTGGCGCGGCGGATCGAATCGCTCGGCTACGGCGCCGTCTGGATCGGCGGATCGCCCGACGCCGACCTGGCCTGGGTGGAGCCGGCGCTGGCCGAGACGGAATCGTTGCAGCTGGCCACCGGGATCCTCAACATCTGGACCGCACACGCCAAACCGGTGGCCGAATCCTTCCACCGCATCGAAAGCGCCTATCCGGGAAGGTTTTTGCTGGGGATCGGGGTCGGACATCCCGAACACACCCAGGAGTACGTCAAGCCGTACGACGCGCTGGTCTCCTACCTCGACGAGCTCGACGCGGCGGTGGTGCCGACCAGCCGCCGGGTGCTGGCGGCGCTGGGCCCACGCGTGCTGCGGTTGGCGGCGCAGCGCAGCGCCGGCGCGCACCCGTATCTGACCACCCCTGAACACACCGCCAAGGCGCGCGAACTGATCGGGAACTCGGTGTTCCTCGCGCCCGAACACAAGGTGGTGCTGACCACCGACGCGGAGGAAGCCCGCGCCGTCGGCCGCAGGTACGCCGACTTCTACCTGGACCTGAGCAACTACGTGAACAACTGGCTGCGCACCGGCTTCACCGAAGCGGACGTCCGCAAGCCGGGCAGCGACAAGCTGATCGACGCGGTGGTGGCGTACGGCACCGCCGAGGCCATCGCCCAACGCCTCAACGAGCACATCGACGCAGGCGCCGACCACGTGGCGGTCCAGGTGCTCGACGCGGCCGGCGACGACGAGGTAGTGCGCGTGCTGACCGAATTGGCCGGGCCGCTGGGGCTGACTCCCGCAAGCTGACCGACTCGCTCGGTTAGGGTTTGACCATGCGGCTACTGGTCACCGGCGGCGCTGGCTTCATCGGCGCGAATTTTGTGCACAGCACCGTCCGCGAGCATCCCGAGGACTCCGTGACGGTGCTCGACGCCCTGACCTACGCCGGCCGGCGCGAGTCACTGGCCGACGTCGAAGGCACCATCCGGCTGGTGGTGGGCGACATCTGCGACGCCGAGCTCGTCTCGCGGCTGGTCGCCGAGTCCGACGCGGTCGTGCACTTCGCCGCCGAGAGCCACGTGGACAACGCGCTGGACGACCCGGGGCCGTTCCTGCACACCAACGTGGTCGGGACGTTCACCATCCTGGAAGCGGTACGCCGCCACGGTGTGCGGCTGCATCACATTTCGACCGACGAGGTCTACGGCGACCTGGAGCTCGACGACCCCAACCGGTTCACCGAGTCGACGCCCTACAACCCCTCGAGCCCCTACTCGGCGACCAAAGCCGCCGCCGACATGCTGGTCCGAGCCTGGGTGCGGTCGTACGGCGTGCGAGCGACGATCTCGAACTGCTCCAACAACTACGGGCCCTACCAGCACGTCGAGAAGTTCATTCCGCGCCAGATCACCAACGTGCTCACCGGCCGGCGGTGCAAGCTGTACGGCAGCGGCGCCAACGTGCGCGACTGGATTCACGTCGACGACCACAACAGCGCCGTGCGGCGGATCCTGGAAAAGGGCGAGATCGGCCGCACGTACCTGATCAGCTCCGAGGGCGAGCGCGACAACCTCAGCGTGCTGCGCACGCTGCTGAAGATGATGGGCCGCGAACCCGACGACTTCGACCACGTGACCGACCGGGTCGGCCACGACCTGCGCTACGCCATTAACCCGTCGCTGCTGTACGACGAACTGTGTTGGGCGCCAAAACATACCGATTTCGAGGAGGGCTTGAGCGCCACCATCGACTGGTATCGTGCCAACGAATCGTGGTGGCGCCCTTTGAAAGACGCCGCGGAAGCCCGTTACGAAGAGCGTGGTCAATAAAATGAAGGTGCGCGAACTGGCCGTCCCCGGCGCATGGGAAATCACCCCCACCATTCACGGCGATTCCCGTGGCCTGTTCTTCGAATGGCTTACCGACCAAGGATTCACCGAGTTCGCCGGTCACCGACTCGATGTCCGGCAAGCGAACTGTTCGGTTTCGTCCGCCGGCGTGTTGCGCGGCTTGCACTTCGCGCAGCTGCCACCCAGCCAGGCCAAATATGTGACCTGCGTGCGCGGCTCGGTGTTCGATGTCGTGGTCGACATCCGCGAGGGTTCGCCCACGTTCGGCCAGTGGGATTCGGTGCTGCTCGACGACAAGGACCGCAGGACGATCTACCTGTCCGAAGGCCTGGGGCACGGCTTCCTTGCCCTGCAGGACGATTCGACGGTGATGTATCTGTGCTCGGCCGAATACAACCCGCAGCGCGAGCACACCATTTGTGCAACCGATCCCGCGATCGGGGTCGACTGGCCGCTGGTGAACGGTGCCGCACCCAGCCTGTCCGACCGCGACGCAGCAGCCCCCGGCCTCGAAGAAGTGCGCGCCGCCGGGCTTTTGCCCAGCTGGGAAGAGACGCAGCACTTCATTGCGCAAATGCGTAACCGATAAGCGCGTGACCCAGCAATTCCGCCGAACGCGACGGTCGTTATCCCACAACACACTTGGTGACTCATCGCGCGCAAAAATGTATTCAACAGTTGACCAGCTCGATTAACGGATAAGGGGTCGCCGCTTATTTGCCATTGCGCGGTACCTCAGGTACCGTGAACCAGCCCAATTCGGTGCGTGGTCGCGATACGATACGCCGATAGGCCCTGTGCGGACTACGGGGGAGGCGGATGAAACTCGGGCAGGTCTTCGATCCGCGCAACAATGCACTGAACGCCTGGCGGCTGGCGCTGGCCGGCGAGGTGATCTTTTGGCACACCTTCCCGATCAGGGGCCACCTGCCGAACAACCGGGCCGTTCTTCAACTTCTCCTTTGCATAGGGGTGGACGGGTTCTTCGCCATCTCGGGATTCCTCATCACCGCGAGCTGGCTCAGCAACCCACGCCTGCGTGAGTACCTCGCCGCCCGCGCGCTGCGCATCCTGCCCGGCTTCTACGTCTGCCTGCTGGTGACCGCGTTCGTCATCGCCCCACTCAGCGTGGCGATTCAGGGCGGCTCGTTCACCAAGCTCATCACCTCGGGCGCGTCGCTGGACTTCGTGTTGAAGAACAGCGCCGTGGCGCTGGTCAAATTCGATATCGGCGGCACACCCACCGGGGTTCCCAGCGCGGGCGTCTGGAACGCTTCCCTGTGGTCCCTCATCTGGGAAGTGATGTGCTACCTCATCGTGGCCGTCATCGGCGTCGTCGGACTCGCCACCCACCGGTGGGTCTCCCTCGCGTTCCTGGTGGCGGCGACGGGCGGCGCGATGATGCTGCCGGGGCTGAAATTCCCCGACGTGATGACCCAGCACGAGGGCGACGTCCGCACCGCGCTGTTCTTCCTGGCCTGCCGCGCCGCCATCATGTTCGCGGCGGGCGCGTTCCTGTATCAGTGGCGCGACGTGATCCCCGTCCGCTGGTCGCTGGTGGCGGTGAGCGCGGTGATCGTGCTGGCGGCCGGCTTCCTGCCCGACTACCGGGTGGTCGCCGCCGTTCCCCTGGCCTACGCCGTGATCGTGTCGGGGGCCCTGATCCGCAACAAGCACCTGAAACTGCGGACGGACCTCTCCTACGGCATGTACATCTACGCCTACCCGACCCAGCAACTGCTGCTGGTCTGCGGACTCATCACCCTGAATCCCCTGCTGCTCACCGGTGTCACCGCCGCCGCGACGGTGCCGCTGGCCGCGGCGAGCTGGTTCCTGATCGAGAAGCCGGCGCGGCGCCTCAAACGGCGGTTCAGAAAGAAATTGACCGCCCCACAGGACCAAGACCAAGACCAGAGCCAGGAGGAGCCGGCGATGGGGCGACCCACCCCCGAGGTCGCCGAACCCGCGCTGCCCCCGGAAAGACCGAGTACCGCCTAGCCGGCAACGGCCAAGTGCCCACGCCGTCGGCCTCCGGCCGATACTATGGCGCCGACAGTTCGATGGGGGACGACGGTCGGAGACGGATGAAGCTCGGACAGGTATTCGATCCGCGTAATAATGCCCTGAACGCGCTGCGGTTAACGCTCGCGGCCGAGGTGATGCTCTTCCACTCGTGGGCTATCACGGGCCGCCAGCCGCCCGCAGCGATCAATCAGGTGTTCTTTTCCGTGGGTGTCGACGGCTTCTTCGCGATCTCGGGCTTCCTCATCACCAGAAGTTGGCTGACCGACCCGCGATTGCGTGACTATCTCACCGCGCGAGGCCTGCGCATCCTGCCCGGCTTTTACATCTGCCTGCTGTTGACGGCGTTCGCGTTCGCACCCATCAGTGTGCTGATCCAAGGTGGGTCGGCCCTCAAGCTGCTGGGCTCGATCGCGCCGATCGAGTACGTCCTGAAGAACAGCGCGGTGGCCTACCTGCAGCCGGGCATCGCCGGCACATTGCAGGGGGTGCCCAGTGGGCCCACCTGGAACGCGTCGCTGTGGTCCCTCGTCTGGGAATTGCTGTGCTACCTCGCCGTCGCGATTATCGGCGTTGTCGGGCTCGCCAACCGCCGGTGGGTTTCTCCCGTCATGCTGGTGCTGGCCGTGTGTGCGGCGCTGGCGTTTCCGCCGCTGACCTTCCCCGGTGTGTGGACCATCCCCCAGCTCGCGGCGCGTTCGGCCATCATGTTCGCCGCCGGAGCGGTGATGTATCAGTGGCGCGACGTCATTCCCGCCCGCTGGTGGCTGGTCGGGGTGTGCGCGGTCATCGTTGTTGCGGCCGGCTTCCTGCCCGATTACCGCGTCGTCGCCGCCCTTCCCCTGGCGTACGTCGTCATCGTGACGGGCGCCCTGCTGCACCACAAGCGGCTGCAGTTGCGCACGGACCTGTCCTACGGCGTGTACATCTACGCGTACCCCACTCAGCAAATGCTGGCCGTCTGCGGGCTCGCGACTTTGAGTCCGTTCGTGTTCTTCGGCGCCAGCGCCCTGGCCACGCTGCCGTTGGCCGCGGCCAGTTGGTTCGCCATCGAAAAGCCCGCGATGTCCCTGAAACGCCGGCTCAAGCAGAAGTGGGGCGCACCCGCGCCCGCAGGCCCCGGCGGCGAACAATCCGACGACCTCGTCGCCGACCGGCCCGCTCGCCAAGCCCCGGGTGCCGCCTAGGCCCGGGTCACAAGCGGGCCAAATCGCCAAAAATTCCGCACACGCGCGACGGCGTGTCATAGTATGCCGCGGACGGGCTTCGGGGGCGATATAGGCGGAGGCCAATGACCCTCGGGCAAGTGTTCGACACTCGGCAGAATGCGCTCAACGCCTGGCGGCTGACGCTGGCGACCACGGTGATCGTCGGTCACTCGTTCATCCTCACGGGCCACCCATGGATGGGCGCGCATTACCTCGCCGACGGCGGGGTCGACGGATTCTTCGCCGTCTCGGGCTTCCTCATCACCGCGAGCTGGCTTCGTCACCCGCACCTGCGGGATTATTCCGCGGCCCGAGCCCTGCGCATCCTTCCCGGCTACTACGTCTGCCTGGTCGTCACCGCGTTCGTCATCGCGCCGATCGGCGTGGCGATGCAGGGCGGCGCGGCGCTCAAGCTCCTGCTCTCCACCGCGCCGGTCGAGTACGTCGCCATGAACAGCGGGGTGATCCTGCTCAAGGCCGACGTCGGCGGGACGCCCCAAGGGGTCCCCTATCCGGGGAGCTGGAACAGTTCGCTGTGGACGTTGGCTTTCGAGCTGGCGTGTTATGCCGCGGTCGCCGCTATCGGCATCGCCGGGCTTGCCCACCGCCGGTGGGTCTCCCCCGTGATATTGGCGGTGGCGGTCGTCGGCGAGGCGTTGTCGCCGCCCATCGCCCCGGACCAGCCGTGGGCGGGCCAGTTCGCCGCGGTGACCGCGCGCTTCGCCGTCATGTTCGCGGCGGGCGCGTTGCTCTACCAGTGGCGCGACAAGATCCCCGCCCGCTGGTGGCTCGTCGCGGTGAGCGCGGCCGTCGTCGCGTTGGGCGGCACCCTGCTTCCGCATTACCGGCTGCTGGGCGGGATTCCGCTCGCGTACGCCATCATCGCCTCCGGTGCACTGCTTCGAAACGAACGCCTAAGGCTCCGCACCGATCTGTCCTATGGCGTGTACATCTACGCCTTCCCGGTTCAGCAGCTGCTGGTGATCTGTTGGCCTGGCCGGCCGAATGCGGTTGCGCACGCCGCCGTTGCGGCGATGGCCACGCTGCCGTTGGCCGCGCTGAGCTGGTTGCTGATCGAGAAGCCCGCGATGTCGCTCAAGTCTCGGCTGTTGCGAAAGTGGGCGGTCGAAGAGGAAGCCGTCGCCGCGGCCGACCTCATGGTTGATGAGCCGGGTGGCGAACTTCCCGAGCCCGCCTAGTCGCCAGCTCCCCCGCCCACAACACCACCGTCAGCACTTCGGCGCTCACACTGATCGCCGCGTGCGGCGCCGGCTCCCAGCCGCGCTCCAGAAAGCCGTCCAGGCCAACGGTTCTGGACATGAGGAACGCCACCAGGGAGCCACCCGCCACGGCCGCGCCGGCCCAGCGCAGCCATCCCGGGCCGCCGGCGAGTATCAGCACGGCTATCGCGAACGAGACGCTGGCCTGCACCAGGAACGCGGCGCCGATCTCAGGGATGTGCCGGTAGCCGTGGACATACAGGTAGGCGTGGCCGGCGGCGCTGACCGCCAACGACGTGGCCATGCCGATGCGAAGCAACAGAGTCATTGCAGCGCCTGCTCTTTCAACGCCAGTGCGGTCTCGCCCCGGGTGTAACTGACCTCGCGGATGCCGAGTGCGTCGCGGAGCTTGCCGGCCGGCAGGGTGACCGGCTTGGGCGCCGGCCCGTCGCCGGGTCGCGGCAGCGGGTACGCGGTCGTCGTCCCGCTGTAGAACGTCACCTTTCCCTCCGTCTTGGAGAACAGTTGGTGCACATGGCCGTTGAGGCAGGTGACCGAGGAGAACCGGCGCAGGTAGGACAGCGCCTGGCCCGCATCGTCGGTGCCCCAGCCCCAGTCGGGGTACATCGCGAACAACGGGATGTGGCTGAACACGACGATGGGGGTGTCGCTCGACAGCCGCGCGACGTCCTTCTGAACGAAATCGAGCTGGTCGGCGCCCAGGTGACCGAGCTTGCGCAGGTTCAACGTGTTCACCAGCGCGATCACGTGCACGCCGGCGATGTCGAAGCTGTACCAGCCGTCGCCGACGGATCCCGCGCCGAAGGCGTTTCGGTACTTCTGCCCCGCGTCGTCGACCGAGTCGTGCTCCCCGGGCACGGTGAACACGCGCGGAGTCTTCAAGGCGCTCATCATCTGCTTCACCTGGTCGAACTGTGCGGGGCTGGACAGGTGTGTCAGGTCACCGGTGTGAACGACGAAATCCGGTGTGTAGCCGAGGTTGTTGACCTGGTCGATCGCGTGGCCGAAGGTGGCGGAGACGTCGGGGTTGGGCGCCCCGGTGAAGCCGATGTGGCTGTCGCTGATCTGCGCGAACCGCAGCGTGGGCCGGCCCTGCGCGCGCTGCTCGGCCGCCCCCGCGCCGGCGACATGCGAGATCACCTCGCCGCCGACCACGGCGAACCCGACCGCCGCGCCGAACCACGCCGTGTGCCGCATCAACTGACGGCGACTCATGTCCGGGTTCATCGCGTCACCACCACGGTCCCGCGCATCATCGGGTGGATCGAGCAGACGTAGTCGAAAGTCCCGGGGGCGCTGAAGGTGTGGGTGAAGGTCGCCCCGGTGCCCATCCCGGGCGAGTGGAACGACCCGTCGCTCGCGACCACCGTGTGCGGTTCTTCGTCGCGGTTGGTCCACGTGACGGTGGTGCCGGCCGCGACGGTCAACGTGGCGGGCGCGAACGCGAAGCCGTCGATGTTCACCTGGTCGCCGCTGGCCGGGGCCGCCGGCGCGGTGATGGACACCGAGCCCATCGACATGCTGGTGCCGGAGCCGGCGGCGGGCCGGGAAGCCGAGCAGCCCGCCAGCAATACGGCGGCGAGTGCGGCCGCCGAGAGTTTGGTAAGCATCATGCCCAGGAATAGGGCGGCGCGTTACACCACTCAGGCGGGCTGGTCGGGACGGCGGGGCGCAAACACCTCTATGACGCCGTCGGCCTCGCGAACCAGCAACGGCGGCAATGGTTTCGGAGCGATCGGCAGCTGATGGGTGAGCACCTGTCCGGCCGGCGAGAAGGACGTCGAGTGGCACGGGCAGCGCAACCTGTCGCTGGGCGCGTCGAACCACAGCCTGCACCCTTGGTGCGTGCACACCCCGGAGATGGCCTGGGGCTTGCCGTCGACGCGGCGGACGAAGCCGTTGACCGAACCGAGGTCGAAGGGATGCATGACCCCGTCCGGCACATCCGAGCTGGCGGCCACCCGCTGCCAGGTTCCGGCGTTGGGCTTCAGCGGCGCGTTGTCGGCGGCGGGAACGCCGCCGGATCGACCGTTGATCACCGCCCGGTCGATGGACACCGCGGTCACCGCGGCGGCCGCGGCGGCAGAGGTGCCGACGATGACCTGGCGGCGGGTGCTGCTGTGCGTGCGCGCGGCTTGTGGCCGGGCGTCGGACATCTGCTCGGCGAGGCGGCGGTGCAGGTCGTCGAGGAATTCCTGCCGCGGGGCCTGGTCCCTGCGCCCGGCCGCGCGCAGCTCGATCGCCGTGCGCAGCTGCGCCGCCTCGAAGTCGTCGGGAGCGAACGGCCTGGGCCGCCGGCCCCGCAACAGGTCGTCGACGTATCGGCGCAACCCGCGCGCGTTCATGCCGGGCCCCCCTCGTTGACCTGCGCCGCCAGCCGCAGCGCGCGATGCTGGAGCACCTTGGCATTGGCGACGCTGACCCCGAGCTCCGCGGCCGAGTCCTTGATCGAATGCCCTTGCAGGAAGCGCAATTCCAGGATCTGCCGGTAGCGGTCCGGCAGGGTGTCGAGGACCCGGGCGACACGCTGGGGCGCTGTGCTGATCGCTTCCTCACTCTCCGGTGGTTGTTCGATGTCGTCGATCGAGGTTATCTCCCGGCCCAGGGTCTCCCGCCAATGCGCGGCCAGCACCGTGCGCGCGGTGACCCGCAGGTAGGCGCGCACCTCCCCGACGCTCGCGGTCAGCCGCAGCGGCCGCAGCGCGGCGAGGAAGACTTCGGCGGTGAGGTCCTCGGCGTCGGCCCGGTTCCCGACCCGGGCGAACAGCGTGCGGTATACCCAGGACGCGTTGTCCTGGTATACGGCCTCCCAGTCGGGGTAGCCCTCGTCAAAGCCGCTGTCGGGCACCGCCCGCAGGGGTCGTTTGACCGGTTCGTTTCGTGCCGCCACGTGCCTCCTCCACCCGATGAATACCGAATCGGGTTACACCCGGTATCACGGTGCGGCGAGCGAGGTTTGTTCACTGAGCAGCTCGTCGAGTTTGGTCGCGGTGGCCGAGAACACCGATTTGGCGATGCCCAGCATCCGCTCGCGCACCCGGGGCTTTGCCGACGCCGGAGGCAGCAGGTGACCGATCAGGTGACCGAACAGGTCCAGGCGCGCGGCGGACATCCACCCCGTGAGGTTGGGGTCCTCGAGCCAGCGCAGCTGATTGCTGTAGTCGGCCAGCGCCAGGCGCAGCCAGTCCAGGTCGGTGTCGGGATGTGGCAACGGCACGCACAGTTCGTTTTTCGTCGGGTCGTCGTGGTACGCGGCCTCGACATGGGCGATGAGCGCTGCGCTGAAGACCTGCTGGCATCCGCGCACGCTTTGCAACGTGATCCGCCCGTCATCGAAAATCGGTGTCGCCGGGCGCTTTTCGGCACCGTCGGCGGTGCAGTCGATGTACAGAGCGTTGCCGTCGCTCGCCACCGTGCCGCCGTCGAGGACCATCCGGTCCGCCTCGACGCGCAGCAGGTGGCCCAGCCGCACCACGTCGGCGATGCGCCGCAGCTGCTCGAGTTCCAGCCGGGTGACGGTCGCGCACCGATACATGGTCGGGCGGACCGCCGGATCTATCCGCAACACACCGCCGGATTCCTCGAGCCGCGCGAACAGGTCCTCGACCGACGTGGCGTCGCTGATGGCGCGAAGCTGCGCGATGAAGCCGGCTTTGATCTGGGCGGCGAACAACGGCCCGGGCTGCATCCGCGCGCGGTCCAGCAGCCAGGAGTCGCGGGGCGCGATCCAGGTCAGCCGGTCGGGCGCGATGCCCTGGCCCAGCAGCCACAGGCAGGTGTCGATGCCGGTCTTGCCGGCCCCGACGATCACGTAGCGCTCGTGCGCACCGAGTCTCGGCAGGTCGTTGGGGGGCACGCAGGCGATGCCCGGCGCGACCGGATAGGGCGGCGGCCGCATGGCCGGCACCGTGACGTGCATGTAGGTGGCGTCGACGACGCGGCGCGTCGCGCTGACGGTGTGGTCGGTCCCGGCCAGCGTGGTAAACCGGCCTTCCCCGCGGTATTCGCTCATCGGGAAGTAGGTGACCCGCCCGCTCGCCAACAGCCGCCTGCGCAGCACATGGTCGTAGTAGGCGCACACCTCGCCGGCGGTGGCCAACTCGTAAAGCCCTTGGTTCCAGCCGATTCGGTCGATCGAGTCGCCACCCAGCTGCAGCGAGTTGACGCCGTAGAACGCCGAGGGCTGATGCAACCGCACGAACGGGTAGGCCATGGTCCAGTGCCCGCCCGGCTGGTGGTTGCGGTCGACCAGCACCACCCGCGCGTCGGTCGCTGCAGTCTCGGTCACCAGCGTGTCGGCGAACGCCATCCCCATGGCGCCCGCGCCGACCACCAGGTAGTCCGCCTCGATGGTGTGCATACGCCTGAAGGCTAGCGCGCTCACCCGATGTCGGCGGCCGCCGCGCGAAGGTCGTCCAGGGCTTTGCGCGCCAGTTCGCCCAGGTCTTGCTCGTCATCCGCGGCAAGCCACGCGGCGAATGCCTCCTTGAACGCGAGGCCTCCCATTTCGGCCGCCAGCGTCGCCGCCCGGTCCGCCACCCCCCGCGCGCGCAACGCGTCGGCCATCGCCGCGGCGAGGCCGACCTGTTTGAGCGTGTCGCGCTCCTGCAACTCGGTGCTGCTGGCGATGACGGCTTTCAACCGGGGGGCGAGCTCGCGATTGAACGGCGTCATCGAACCGGCGGCGCGCTCCAGCCCGCTGGCGACCGCGGCGAGCGGAGTGGCGTCCGCGGGCGCCGACGAGATGCCGTCCACCAAGAGCCGCGACAGGGTCGCCTGGCCCGCCGCCAGCACCTCGCGCTTGTCGGGAAAGTACCGGAAGAACGTGCTCTTGGTCAGGCCGGCGCGCTCGGCGATCTCGGCGACCGTGGTCCGGTCGTAGCCCTGCTCGGAAAACAGATGCAGCGCGGCCTCGACCAGCCGCAGCCGCGCATCCGGTTCCCATCGGGGCATCCCGTCATCGTAGCGATGCGACCTTTGTCCCATCGCTCTGGTAACGTGATGAGACATAAGTCCCATCACTCGAAGGAGTTGATCATGCGCGTTTTCGTCACGGGCGCCACCGGCGGGATCGGTTCGGCCGTCCTGCCCGAGCTCATCGGTGCGGGCCACGAAGTTCTGGCGCTGGCGCGCTCCGACGCGTCGGCGCGGGCCGCCGCGTCCATGGGGGCCGACGTGTTGCGCGGCGACCTCGACGATCCCGAGAGCCTGTTCAAAGGCGCGGTCCAGGCCGATGGCGTCATCCACCTCGCCTTCCTGCACTTCGACGACTTCGAGAAGGCGGTCGCTCAGGAGGCCGCTGCCGTCGAGACTTTCGGCGCCGCTCTCGCGGGGAGCGGCAAGCCGTTCATCATGGCGTCGGGCACACCGCGCATCGCGGGACGCCCCTCCACCGAACGGGACCCGATGCCGACCGAGGGACCCATCGGCGGCCGCGGCCGCAACGCGCACGCCGCCCTGGAACTGGCCGCCAAGGGGGTCCGGTCGACGGTGGTGCGCCTCCCCCGGTCCGTGCACCGGGCTGCCGGCCCCTGCGGGTTCGCGTCGCTGCTCGTCGAGGCCGCGCGACGCACCGGGGTCTCCGGCTACGTGGGCGACGGGAGCCAGCGCTGGCCGGCCGTGCACGTCCTCGACGCCGCGCGCCTGTTTCGTCTGGTTCTCGAAGACGCCACGCCCGGCACGGTGGCCCACGCCGTCGCCGACGAGGGCGACCCGATGCGCGCGCTCGCCGAGGTCATCGGGCGGCAGCTCAACGTGCCCACCGCGTCGGTCCCGGCGGAAAGTTTCGGATTCCTCGGCGCGGTCTTCGCAACGGACCAGCCGGCGTCCAGCGAGCTGACCCGCGAGCGATTCGGTTGGCAGCCCACTCATCCCAGCCTGCTCGAGGACCTGGCGGCCGGAAACTACCCCGAGGCGCCCGTGGCGAACTTGTAGGTGTCCTTGCGGCGCTCGACCACGGTTACTAGGATATCCAAGTATCCGCCTCTCACGCGCGCACTAAACCGAGGACACCATGACCACACAGATCCCCCACTTCATCGACGGGCAGCGCACCGCGGGCCAGTCCACCCGCACCGCCGACGTCTTCAACCCCAGCACCGGGGAGGTACAGGCGCAGGTGCCGATGGCCGGCAAGGCCGAGATCGACGCCGCCGTGGCCTCGGCCGTCGAAGCCCAAAAGGGTTGGGCGGCATGGAATCCGCAGCGCCGCGCGCGGGTGATGATGCGCTTCATCGAACTGGTCAACGAGCACATGGACGAGCTCGCCGAGATGCTGTCCCTCGAACACGGCAAGACGGTGGCCGACTCACGCGGCGACGTCCAACGCGGCATCGAGGTCATCGAGTTCGCCATCGGCATCCCGCACCTGCTCAAGGGCGAGTACACCGAGGGCGCCGGACCGGGGATCGACGTCTACTCGCTGCGCCAGCCGCTGGGCGTGGTCGCGGGCATCACCCCGTTCAACTTCCCCGCCATGATCCCGCTGTGGAAGGCCGGGCCCGCCCTCGCCTGCGGCAACGCGTTCGTGCTCAAGCCCAGCGAACGTGACCCGTCGGTCCCGGTGCGGCTGGCCGAGCTCTTCTTGGAGGCGGGCCTGCCGCCGGGCGTGTTCCAGGTCGTGCACGGCGACAAGGAGGCCGTCGACGCCATCCTGCACCATCCCGACATCCAGGCGGTGGGCTTCGTCGGCAGCTCCGACATCGCCCAGTACATCTACGCGACGGCCGCGGCCACCGGCAAGCGGTCGCAGTGCTTCGGCGGCGCCAAGAACCACATGATCGTGATGCCCGACGCGGACCTGGACCAGGCCGTCGACGCCTTGATCGGCGCCGGGTACGGCAGCGCCGGCGAGCGCTGCATGGCGATCAGCGTCGCGGTGCCGGTGGGCGAGCAGACAGCAAATCGGCTGCGCGCCAGGCTCATCGACCGGATCAACAACCTGCGCGTGGGCCACAGCCTCGACCCGAAGGCCGACTACGGTCCGCTGGTCACCGAGGCCGCCCTGGCCCGGGTGCGCAACTACATCGGCCAGGGCGTCGAGGCGGGCGCCGAGTTGGTGATCGACGGCCGCGAACGCGCCAGCGACGACCTCACCTTCGGTGACGCCAACCTCGAGGGCGGATTCTTCATCGGTCCAACGCTGTTCGACCACGTCACCCCCGCGATGTCCATCTACACCGACGAGATCTTCGGTCCGGTGCTGTGCATCGTGCGCGCCCACGACTACGAAGAGGCCCTGGCCCTGCCGTCGGAGCACGAGTACGGCAACGGCGTGGCGATCTTCACCCGCGACGGCGACGCCGCCCGCGACTTCGTCTCCCGGGTGCAGGTGGGCATGGTCGGCGTCAACGTGCCGATCCCGGTCCCGGTGGCCTACCACACGTTCGGCGGGTGGAAGCGCTCCGGCTTCGGCGACCTCAACCAGCACGGTCCCTCGTCGATCATGTTCTACACCAAGACCAAGACCGTCACGTCGCGGTGGCCCTCCGGCATCAAGGACGGCGCCGAATTCGTGATTCCCACAATGGATTAGGTACATGTTCACCCTCAACGACGACGAGCGGGTCATCACCGAGACGGCGGCCGCGTTCGCCGCCAAACGCCTCGCCCCGCACGCCCTGGAATGGGACGCGACCAAGCACTTCGCGACCGACGTGTTGCGCGAGTCCGCCGAGCTCGGCATGGCGGCGATCTACTGCCGCGAGGACGTCGGCGGCAGCGGGCTGCGCCGGCTCGACGGGGTCCGCATCTTCGAGCAACTGGCCATCGCCGACCCGACCACCGCGGCTTTCCTGTCCATCCACAACATGTGCGCGTGGATGATCGACAAGTTCGGCACCGCCGAACAGCGCAAGGCCTGGGTGCCGCGGCTGGCCTCGATGGACGTCATCGCCAGCTACTGCCTCACCGAGCCGGGCGCCGGGTCGGACGCCAGCGCGTTGAGCACCCGCGCCGTCCGCGAGGGCGGCGATTATGTGCTTGACGGGGTCAAGCAGTTCATCTCCGGCGCGGGCGCCTCGGACGTCTACGTGGTGATGGCCAGGACCGGCGGCCCCGAGAATCCGGGCCCGCGCGGCATCTCGGCCTTCGTCGTCGAAAAGGGTTCCGCCGGGCTCAGTTTCGGGGCGCTGGAAGAGAAGATGGGCTGGCACGCCCAGCCCACCGCGCAGGTGATCTTCGACGGTGTCCGCGTGCCCGCCGACGCGATGCTGGGCGGCGCGGACGGTGAGGGCACCGGCTTCGGCATCGCGATGAACGGCCTCAACGGCGGGCGGCTCAACATCGCGGCATGCTCGCTGGGCGGCGCCCAGTCCGCCTTCGACAAGGCCGCGGCCTACGTCCGCGAACGCGAGGCGTTCGGGAAGGCCCTGCTCGACGAGCCCACCATCCGGTTCACCCTGGCCGACATGGCCACCGGGCTGGAAACCTCGCGAATGATGTTGTGGCGGGCCGCCGATGCGTTGGACAACGACGACCCCGACAAGGTCGCGCTGTGCGCGATGGCCAAGCGCTACGTCACCGACACCTGCTTCGAGGTGGCCGACAAGGCCCTGCAGTTGCACGGCGGTTATGGCTACCTGCGCGAGTACGGCCTCGAGAAGATCGTGCGCGACCTGCGGGTGCACCGGATCCTGGAAGGCACGAACGAAATCATGCGCGTGGTCATAGGTAGGGCCGAGGCCGCACGGGCGCGTGCGGGCGCGTAGAAAGGCGACCATGACGAGCATCGCTTTTCTCGGTCTGGGCAACATGGGCGGGCCGATGTCGGCGAACCTGGTGGCCGCGGGCCACACGGTGCGCGGGTTCGACCCGGTGTCCGCGGCCGTGGCCGCCGCGGCCGGCAACGGGGTCACGACGTTCGACACCGCGACCGACGCGGTGACGGGGGCCGACGTGGTGATCACCATGCTGCCCAACGGCGACCTGGTGAAGCGCTGCTACGCCGAGGTGCTCCCGGCCGCCCAGTCCGGCGCGCTGTTCATCGACAGCTCCACGATCTCGGTCAACGACGCCCGCGAGGTGCACGCGCTTGCGGAATCGCACGGGGTTTCGCAGCTGGACGCGCCGGTCTCCGGTGGCGTGAAGGGCGCCGTGGCCGGGACGCTGGCGTTCATGGTGGGCGGCGACGAGGCCGCCCTGGAGCGCGCCCGGCCGGTGCTCGAACCCATGGCGGGCAAGGTCATTCACTGCGGCGCGGCCGGGGCCGGGCAGGCCGCCAAGGTGTGCAACAACATGGTGCTGGCGGTGCAGCAGATCGCCATCGGCGAGGCGTTCGTCCTGGCCGAGAAGCTCGGGCTGCCCGCGCAGTCCCTTTTCGACGTCATCACCGGCGCGACCGGCAATTGCTGGGCCGTGCACACCAACTGCCCGGTGCCGGGGCCGGTCCCGACCTCGCCGGCCAACAACGACTTCAAGCCGGGTTTCGCGACCGCGCTGATGAACAAGGACCTGGGCCTGGCCATGGACGCGGTGAACTCCACCGGGTCGACGGCACCGCTGGGCCGGCACGCCGCCGAGATCTACGCCAAGTTCGCGACCGACCACGCGGACAAGGACTTCAGCGCGGTCATCGAAATGCTGCGGGAGAGCTGAATCCGGGAGTTTCGTCTGATGCCGCCGACACAGAACGAACAACTCATCCAAGCCTATTTCCGCATGGTGCAAGAGGACGACTATGCGGGAGTCGGATCGATCGTGACCGACGATGCGACCTGGACCATCATGCCGATCGGCCACACGTGGTCGGGTCGCCGAGCGATCGAGTCCATGGCGCTTGCGGCGGGCCGCAGCAGACGGCACGACCAACGCTCTCACGTTGAGATCAAGAACTGGTTCACCGACGGCGAGCACTTGTGTGTGGAGTACAAGCACAAGCTCATCGTTGGAGGTCTCGGACTGCGCCTAACAGTGGACGGTTACTGTTTCGTTTTCCATATGCGCGAAGGCCGATTCGATGCGATCCGCGAGTACATCAATCCACCCAACGCCGCAGCAGGTCTCGCAATGTATGCCCTGCTGCCCCTGCTGCCGTGGATGAGCAGACGAAGCGCGGCGCCGCGCAGCGGCTGAGCCACCGTAGTGGGTGCAACAACGCGCCGAGCGTGTACTCACTGCGAAATATCGCGGGAAAAATCGCACTCAGTACACGTTCGGCGAAGGATGGACTTTCTCTGGTTCAATCCTAGAAGTCGCCGGCGTCGCGGCGCAGCGTCTCGATCGACGAAACCAGCGCCTGCGCTTCGCTTTCGGACATCCCGATGTCGGCGAAGACCTGTTCGTTGAGCGTGACCGTGGCGTCCTCGACCGTCGAGCGGCCCAGCTCGGTGATCTGCACCAGCGTGGTGCGGCCATCGGTGGGGTGGGGTACCCGTTGCACCAGGCCGTCGGCTTCCAGCCGGCGGATCGCGTGGGTCACGCTCGTGACGTGGACCTGCAGCCGGTCGGATGCCTTGGTGATCGGCAGCGCGCCGGTGCGGCTGAACGCCAGCAGCCGCAGCAACTCGTACCGGGAGAAGCTCAGGTCGTAGGGGCGCAACGCCGTCTCGACGCGGGCCAGCAGGATCTGATGGGCGCGCATCACCGACGTCACCGCGACCATGCCCGGCGCCACGTCGGCCCAACCGGAGCGCTCCCAGTTGTCACGCGCCGCGGCGATCGGATCACGCTTGCGCGGTCGTGAGGCAGCCACGCCCCTTCATACCGCACTTGGCGCGCGAGCGTGGCCTTTCCCCACCGCCGACAGCACCGCCAGCGTCGACGCGCGGTGCCCGACGGTGATCCGCGCGCCGCCGTCCGGGTAGCACCGCACCCGCAACCCGCCTTCGGCGAAAACCTCGTGCCACGGCGCGCCCCGGCCATCCGTTTTCGGAAGCAGGTACAGGAAGTTCGCGTGCGCGTCCGTCGTGTAGACCCCCATCGCGCTCAGCCGCATCCGCAGATAGCAGCGTTCGGCGTTGATCAACCGGACCCGGTGCAGCAGTTGATCTTCCGCGCCGTACGACGCGGCGACCGCGACCAAACTGGTGATCGCGGCGCCGAACGGCTGCTGGTGGGACCACAGTGTCCGGGCCAGCTCCGGCGACGCCACCGCGTAACCGATGCGCAGCCCCGCCAGGCCGTAGGCCTTGGAGAAGGTGCGCACCACCACCACATTGGGAAAGCGGGCGATCAACGCCGAAACGGCGATGCGGTGCTCGGGCGCGGTGAATTCGACATACGCCTCATCGAGCAGGACGACGGTGTCGCGCGAGACGCGGCGCAGGAACGCCGAAACGGCGTCCGCGGACTCCAGCGTTCCGGTGGGGTTGTGCGGCCGGCACAGCACCACCACCCGGGCATCGGCGGCGGCGCGCGCCAGCCCGTCGAGGTCGTGGTGACCGTGCTCATCCAGCGCAACCGTCCGCGTCTTCAGCCGCGCCATCCGCGCGAGGATCGGGTAACCGTCGAAGGTGGGTGTCGCCATCGCCATCGTGTCGCCCGGGACGGTCAGCGCCTGCAGGGCCAGCAGCGCGACGCCCGTCGCGCCGGCGCCCGGCACCACCCGGTCGGCGGGCACCCCGATGTGGTCGGCGATCACGCCGCGCAGCCGTTCGGGCAGGAATTCCGGATAGCGGTGGGCCGTCTGGACGGACCGCATCAGTGCCGATCGCACCTGAGGCAGCGGTGGGAACGGGTTCTCGTTGAGCGACAACCCGAGCGGATCCCCCGCGTCGGGCTGCATCAGTCTCGCCCGCCCCAGCGCACCGCCGCCGCACCGGCGAAGTCGCCGGCATGGGCGAATGCCGCCATCATCACGACGTCGCCGACCCCGAGCCGGCCGTCGGAGATCGCGCGGTCGAGGTTGATCGGGATCCCGGCGCCGAACAGGTTGCCACACTCGTCGAAGGTGTCTCGATGCCGCTCGGGGGGTAGTTCGAGCGCCTCACGCCAGTTGCGCAGGAACACCCGATTGGGCTGGTTGGTGACCAGCAGGTCGATGTCCTTGGCGGGCAGTCCGATTCGGTCGCACACCGCCAGGGCCACCTCGGGAACCTGCCGATTGCCCCGGGCCAGCACCTTGGTGATCTTGCTTTCGGTGAAGCCGATGCTGCCCTCCCCGGGCCCGGCCTGCCACCACTTGCGCGGCGGTTCGTAGGACAGGGTCATCTCACCGGCGTACTCACCGTAGGTGCGGCACTCGACGTCCAGAATGGGTGACCGGTCGCCGAGCGCGACAAGGCCCACCGCCGCGCCGTCCCCGGGCACCGCGGACTGCGCCTTGCGCCGGATGGTCGGCTGATCGAAGAACTGGCCCGCAGCGTTTTGCGCGATGGCGATCAGCGCGGTGCGCCCGTCGCCGCCGGCCAGCAGTTTGCGAGCCACGTTGAGCGCCAACACGAACGCCGCGCAGCCGCCGTTGTTCAGGTCGAGCACCCAGGACGGTCGCATGCCCAGCCGGTGGGCGATGCCGCCGCCCTGGCCGTAGAACGCCATGTCCGGCACCTGGGTGTGGGTGATCAGCACGTCCGCACCCTCCACCGCGTCGCGGCCGTGCCGCTCGATCAGGCCCTGCGCCGCACGTTCGACCATGTCGATCGAACTCTCGTCGCGCGCGACGTGGTGGCGAAACTTCGGCGCGCGGAACATGACGTTCTCGCGCAGGTCGTCGGATTCGGCGAATTGGGCGTAGTAGTCGGCGCCGATCGGCTCGCCGGGCAGATAGGTGGATACGTCGATCAGGCTGACGCTGGGTCGGCTCATGTTGCTACCTCATCCATTTCGGCGTCACCGGCAGGCCGTTGCGGTGCCGGTATTCGGCGATCGCCTTGAGGTTCTGCAGCTCCAGCGCATGCCCGGCACCGAACATGTCCCAGAAGTCGCCCACCCACACCGGCCGCTGCGGCGGCGCGGACCGTCGACTACCACTGCGCGTGGGACCAGGGCAAGCACCTGTGGATGGTCTACCTCATGCGCGTCGTCGACGCGCAGGTGGTCTTCGACAAGCCGGGATCGGTTGTGCTGTGGACGAACTGCCACCACCCGTTCTACGACCACAACCCGTACCCGGAGACCGCGCCGCCGCAGCGGCCGGTGTGGGTGGGCGACTTCTGGGACATGTTCGGTGCCGGGCATGCGCTGGAGCTGCAG